>JBFKIN010000119.1:0-7905 GCA_041632255.1 Oceanococcus sp.
GGTGTGGAACCCTGCAGCCGCAGCCCAATTCATGATTGCCCGTCAATGCCCGCAATGCTGTCCAATCTGCGCGATCGTCGCCCTTCGCGGTATCCCGGCCTCCGTCTGGTGCTGAATCGTGCCTGACAATCCCCACAAGCTTCAGGCCATGTGGCCCGTAATCCTGACATTCGCCGTGCTGATGCTGGCGATGACCCTGGCCTTTGATCATTGGATCGAGCGGCGGCGCAATCCCAACTTGTCGCTGGTCAGCGAAAGCGGAGCGGATAGCCGTGTGACGCTCAAGCGCAATCGCTATGGCAGTTATCTGGCGCCGGGCCGGATCAACGGTGAGCCGGTCATCTTTCTGGTTGATACAGGGGCCAGCACCGTCGCGCTGCCGGCGCATGTGGCCGACAAGCTGGGCCTGGAAAGGGGGGCCTCGCTCACAGTGAGGACGGCGGCTGGTACGACCCGCGCCTTCCACACCTGGATTGACAGCATCGTCATCGGTGGCATTCGGGTCGAGAATGTACGCGGCACGATCACCCCAGCGATGACGGGAGACGAGGTGTTGCTGGGCATGACATTCCTGCGCCACGTGGACTTTTCCCAGCAGGGAGACCGGCTCGTCATCGAGGCCTTTCCAGACGCCAGCCGGTAGATGGATGAGACGCTGCACAGCATCTGCCCAACACGCCAGGTCCTGATGTGAATGCCTGCAGCGGGAGGCACTGGGCAGGCTCGCGCTGGCCCAGTGCTGCCGTGATTCAGCCGCAGCTGCCGCTGCCGAAGTTCAGGGTCTGTGGAACGTCGGTCGCCAGGCTGGTGGTCTGCACACTCAGCATTTGCCGGCCGGCATCGTAGGACCAGTCCGCCACGGGCACGCCGTTCAGTTCCACCGTCTGCGGCGGCGCGACCGCGAAGAAGCGCAGCTGCCAGCGGCGGGTGTCCAGCGCGCCGGGGAAGGCCTGCCCTTGCGCCGCCTCGATGCGCAGCGCATGGCAGGCGCCGTCGCCGGTGCTGCGGGTGGAGATGGTCGTCCAGCGATAGGCGCCCTCGCGATAGGCAAAGCCGCGACCTTCATCCTCATAGAGCCGGAAGGTCCCGTCGTCGCCCGGCCAGACATTGAGGATCAGGTCATCCTGGGGCCCGTGGGCGCTGGTCGGCAGCTGCGGCTGCAGGGGCAGGATGGCGCCCCGGCGCAGGAACACGGCGTAGTGTTCCAGCGGCACGCTGCGGCTGATCCGGGCCGGCCCGGTCAGCACTTCCCCGGTGAAGAAGTCGATCCATTCGCCTGGCGGAATCCACAGTTCGAGCAGGGCCGGATCACCGGGCGCGGCCACGGTGGCCACGAGCATGTCCGCACCCAGGGTGTACTGGCTGAGGTGGCTGTAGGCCTCCTCATGGGTCGGCCACTGCAGATACAGCGGCCGCGCCATGGGCAGGCCGGTGTCGTGCGCTTCGCGGCTGAGGCTGTAGAGGGTGGGCACCAGCTGACCGCGCAGACGCAGGAAGTCGCTGGCGACGGTTTCCGCCTTGCCCGGGTACTCCCAGGGCAGCCGGTCCCCGTGGTGGGAATGCAGCCGGGTGATGGGCTGGAAGGTGCCGAGCTGAATCCAGCGCACGTACATGTCATCCGGCAGGTGCTGGCCGGTGTTGGCCATGTTGTTGCACTCCGCGCCCGGCAGCGGTTCACCCAGGAAACTGCCAATGTCGTGCGAGACATAGGGCAGGCCGATATTGCCCTCGGCGGCGGTCATTGCGGCCTGGGCGGCCATCAGTTCCCAGGTGGAGCAGGTGTCGCCGGTGAAGTGGATGCTGTAGCGGTGTTCGGCAAAGGCGCCGATGCCGTTGTTGTCGACTCCGCCCTTGCCGTTCTGGAAGGAGCCCCCGATCCGGGAAAACGCCGGCCAGCGTGAACCCATGGCTTCGTGCTGCCGGGCGTAGGCGGCATTGATCCAGGTGTCGGCGGACAGACCGGGCGCCTGCGCGCGCGAGCCCTCGCAGCACCAGTCCAGCCACCAGAAGTCGATGCCGGTCTCCTCGATCGGTTCATGCAGGGCGAAATAGGCGTCCAGCTGCTCGGGCACGGTCCAGTCGAAGATGTAGCAGGGGGTCGAGGGGTCCGCCTGCAGGAAACTGCAGGGCAGATCGGCGTCATCGGTCATCAGCGGACCGCTGCGGGCCACCGTGTCGGGATAGGCCGGGTCGGACTCGGCGATCGAGGGGTGGACGTTCAGGCCGACATCGATGCCGCGCGCGTGCAGCCAGGCGATGAAGCCTTCCGGGTCCGGGAAGATGTCACGGTTCCAGTCCCAGCCATTCCAGGAACAGGCGTCGTCCAGCGGCGCCTGGATGACCGTGTTCCAGACCAGGCAGCCGGCCTCCTGGTGCATCAGCTTCCAGTCGGTATCGATGGAAATGGTGTCCAGGGGCACGTCGTGGGCGCTGAAAGCCTCCACCTCGGCGCGCCATTCCTCGTCGGTATAGCTCCACCATTTGGAGAACCAGACCCCCAGGGCCTTTTTCGGCAGCAGGGGCGCCGCGCCGGTCAGCCGGCGCAGGTCGCTCAGACCCTGAACGTAATCCAGGCCGTAGCCGAACAGGTAGCCATCCTGATACGCGCCGCCATGGTCGGGGCGGACTTCGAAGCCGGCCGGCGTGTCGGTGAGCAGGACCGTGTTGCTGTCATTCAGCAGATACCAGCCGGCGCGGCTGAGCACGCCCTCGTGCAGGGGCTGCGGGTCCTTCTCATTGTCCAGACCGCGGCGCCAGCCACCCAGATTGCCGGCTTGCGGGGCGAAGGACCAGTCGGGACGGGCCACGATGAGTTCATCGCCGCGCCGCAGCGCGATGCTCAGATTGTCCGGCGTGAACGGCCCGGACAGACGTCGATAGCGCAGGGTCAGCGCGGCCGTTTCGATCACCAGATCATCGCCTTCCAGCCGCCTCACATAGGCGTCCGAATTCGCGGGGCGGGTGGCCACGGTCTGCGTCGGCCGGTCCTCGAAGCGACCGTCCGGGGCATATTCCATGCGGATCAGGGTGGGCGAGATCACGCTGAAACGGGCCTTGCCATCGACGATGCTGTTGTCGGCGGTGGTGCCGGCCAGCTCCGCGCGGCCACCGCCGCAGGCGCTGAGCAGCAGGGTCGCCAGGACAACGGCGTGGCGGAGGGCGTTCTGGAACATGGTTTCGCTCATCTTGGGGCGGGATCAGCCGGCGGCGCGGAACAGCTCAAGGTCCACGCATTGGGCCATGGCGGCATAGCCGGCCGGATTGGGATGGAGGTTGTCGCCGCTGTTGAATTCGGAAGCAAGGTAACCGGGTCGCGCAGGATCTTCCAGACAGGCGGCGAAGTCCACGATGCCGTCGCTGAACTGCTGCTCCCGGATCCAGGCATTGACCGCATCGCGCGCCTGACGGGCCTGCGCCGTGCCGTGCATCACGCCGACCGGAACATCCCCGACGAGCCCTTCCGTCACGGTGCCTTCGGCAGGCGGAATCGTCCCCAGCACGATGGACAGGCCGGCGGCATGAACGCGACGGATCACCTCGGTCAGGCCGTCGATGAGATCCTGCGCCGTCGGCGTCGGGCCGGCCTGCGGGTTGCCCAGATCGTTGGTGCCGATCATCAGCAGGACATGGCGGGCGCCGCTCACCTCCAGCACATCCGCGTCCAGCCGGTCCAGCAGCGCCGGCCCGAACTGCGGCAGCCAGCCCTCGGTGAGCAGTTCGTTGCCGCCGATGCCCGCATTGGCGACGGCCAGCGGCAGGCCGGCGGCCAGAATCCGGCGCTGCAGGTGATTGGGATAGCGCTGGTCCGTGGCCGTCATCGGCGAGCCCTCGCCGTCCAGGAATCCGGTGGTCGATGCCGAGCCGTCAGTGAGGGAATCGCCGACCGCGACCAGGGTGCTGACCGGGGCGGCAGCGATGACTTCCAGCGCCTCGATGGCCAGGACATTGGCGCTGTACCCCTCGGGATTGGCCTGGAAAGCCGCGCCGCCGGGGTCGTCCGCGAAATCTCCCGGCACGCTCATGTACAGCACTTCATTGGCGTTCAGGTGGCGCGTGATCTGCGGCGTCGGCCCGGGCGCGAAGAAACTGACGCTGAGCCGCTCGAAGGCGCGCACCGGGTAGGCCACGGGGTCGCTGAGCAGCGATGCGCCGGCCGGCAGCGTCACCCGGGACTGGCCGTTGAAGCGCAGGAGACAGGAGCTGCCCGGGACCAGTTCGGCGCTGCCCGGCGCCCGTTCCCGCGCAATGTGGACCTGATCCAGCGTGACCGGCACGCTGGCGTAGCGATTGGACAGGCGCAGCCGCAGGGTTTCGCCATCGAAGTGCGGGGCGAAGGCCTGCCGCACCGTCAGCCCGCTGATCGGATGAGTCAGGATCGCATCGCCCGGCGCTGTCTTCCAGCTGGTGACCCAGTGCGCCGGCCTGTCCTGACTCTCGACCGCAGCGCAGAAACCGGCCGCGGTGTCGCGGCCCGAAGCCTGTGGCACGCCCGGGTCCTGGACACAGGCGCACAGCAGCAGGCTGCCGAGCAGTGCGGCCGGACGGAACCGGCAGCGCACTGCCGGCGCCACGGGAGTTCGGGCGGTGGTCACGATCCGCATCCTCGACTGGCGATTCATGGGGAGGGCGATCAGCGGATAATCTGACACGCCCATGTTTCAAACTTTAGTTCTGATACGATGGCGTGTCAAATATTCCCGGAGTCTGGCCATGAGTCCCAGCCCGAAACAGCCCGCCCCCGCCGCCGGAGCACCGCCCCGTCGTCGCAGCGGCCAGTACGCCGGCAAATCCGCCAGCACCCGCGAGCGCGAACGCCGGGCCAAGCTGCTGTCGGCGGGCACCCGCCTGATCGGTCGGCAGGGTTTCGCCGCGACCAGTATCGATGCGATCTGTGCCGAAGCCGGCCTGACCAAACGCTATTTCTATCAGGCCTTCGACGGCCGCGAAGCGCTGCTGATCGCCGCCTACGAGGCTGCCAATCGCGCCTATGTCCAGGCCATCATGCAGGCTGCCGCGCCGCACCTGGGGGATGCCCGTCGCCTGGTCCGGCGTGGTCTGGAGGCCAGTTTTCAGTGGGTCGCCGAGCATCCGGACGAAGCACGTCTGATCATGCTGGAAGCGCTTGCGGTCCGCGGGCAGATCGGCCGGGTCTATGGCGAGCGCTACGACGAATTCGTCAGCATGCTGGTGGGCTTCACCACACCCTTCCTGAAGGATGGCGGCCCCGGGGATGCCACCCTGCGGGTCATGGCCAAAGCCGCGGTAGGCGCAATCATGCACCTCTGCCAGGGCTGGATTGCCACCGAATTCCGGCAGCCGGTCGCGCAGCTTGTCGATGGCATGGAGAGGATTTTCAGCGGGATGGCGCGGGAACTGGGGGTTCGGGACTGGTGAGGGCCGGCAATGCCCCGCCATCGTGTGATCCCGGTGTGGTGGTGCCCTGAGCGCAACCTGCCGGCATTCCCGGATCAGGCGACATGGCAGGACAAGGTACCAGCTTCTCGCTGTTTGCCGCGGCGGCGCTGCGCGCAATCCAGCGCCGCAGAGGGGACTCGCCATGCCGCATCAGCCGGATCTCCCCGCTGGTCATGGCAATACTCCTCAGCCCTGGCTACCGCCGGCCAGGTGCTGGAGTTCCTCCTGCGTGTAATGGGCCAGACGCTCTATGTGCGGCACGCTCCGGCTGCATCCGGTGAAGCCGATATCCAGCTGCCCGGCGTAGGACATGATGGTGATGTTCAGGCCCTGGCCGTGTGTGGCGATGGACATCGGGTACATCGCCTCCAGCCGGGCGCCGTTGTAATAGAGCGGCCTGGGCGGTCCGGGCACGTTGGAGATCACCAGGTTGAACACCGGGCGGGTGCGGCCGGCCAGGCCCGCGGCCAGTTCGGTCATGAACGGCGCCATCAGCAGCAGGGTGTATTCGGTGAGCGCTGTCTGGTTTAGACCCCTGAGCTGGCTCTTGGCGGCCACGGTGGCGCTGTGGATCGCCTGCAGGCGCGCGCGCGGCTCGGCGACGTCGGTGGCGAGAGAGGCCAGGATGAAGGTCACCGCCGTGCCGACGCGCATGTCACCGGCGGCGCGTAGCGAGACCGGCAGGCCGGCGATCAGTGGGTCGGCGGGCAGGGCCTCACGTTCACCCAGGTAACGGCGCAGCGCGCCGGCGAACAGGCACAGCAGGACGTCGTTGATCGTGGTCCGGCTGCTGTGCGCGAGTTCCCTGACCGGATCGAACGGCAGGCTCAGGGTGGCGAAGGCGCGCTGGGTGGAGATGCGCTGGTTGAGGATGCAATGGGGCGCCGTGTAGGGCGCAGTCAGGCGGCTTTTGCGGCGCCGCAGGGCTGCCCAGGCCATGCCCCCCAGCGCGCCGCCCACATCGGGCAGTGCGCCCAGGGCTCCGCGCAGGGCATGCAGCGCGGCGCCGAACTGGACCTGGTGCTCGTCCGCGGGCAGATGGGCCGCCTGTCCGGCAGCGGGGTGGGGCGCCCAGGGCGGCGGCAGCTCGCGCGCCGCAGGGTCTTCAGACAGCGCGGCCTGCAGGATCTGCATCCCGCCGATGCCGTCAATCAGCGAGTGATGCATCTTGATCATCAGGGCGCAGCGGCCCCGGCTCAGGCCGTCGATCAGATGCGCCTCCCACAGCGGTCTCTCCATATCCAGTTCCAAGCCGAGCAGATGCGACACCAGGTCCTGCAGCTCGGACTCGCCGCCCGGCGCGGGCAGGCTCCAGCGGCGCACGTGGTGGTCCATGTCCGGCGCCGGGTCCTCGACCCAGTGGGGCATCAATGCGTGGCGCCCTGAGGCCTCCACCCGCAGGGAGAACGGGGGCGCCAGGGCCGGTGCGTCCTTGAGCGCACGCAGCATCTCGGTGACCCGTCCACGACCGGGTTTCGGCTTGAAGATCTGCAGACAGCCCACATGCATGGGCGTCGACTGCGATTCGAGGAACAGCCAGGCGACGTCCAGCGGCCCGACCCGTTGCATTGCACGCTCATGTTCTGCCATGAGCGTCAGGCTCTCACCAGCGGCCCCGCCCCACATTGATCCAGGTCAGGCGAGGGCTTTTGTCGCTGCTGCAGGCGCGCCGCGCCGCCGATCGCGCCGCCGAAAGCCGGAGCAAGGTCGCGGCAGCGGAGCATGCGGCACGTCACGGTCCGACCCGCGTACTCCCTGTTCCATGGCCTGATCGACGCGCGACGCGGCCAGCCCGGGAGCTTGCCTGTCGATCAAGAATGGCATGTCGAGTCCCGTGCCTTCCCCGGCGCAAATCAGGAGTTGGCTTCCGTCATCCGGTCCGCCCGCACTTGCCGGGTCAACGCCGGGTGCCGTTCCAGCCATTCAGCACCGGCCCGTCTTCGCAATAGAGCCGCGAACCGGAGAATCTCCCATTGACAAAGACCAGTCGCATTCTGCCCCAGTAGTAGGTGCCGAACCTGTTGTAGGAACACATCGGGATACGGCCACCGGATTCCTGTGTCCAGTATCCATTCAGGACCTGACCGTCCAGGCGCCCGTGGATGCGGCCGCCGGGATATTCCCCGGTGACCTGGCTGCCCGACTGCCACAGGATCAGGTGGCCGAAGTCACTGTTCCACGAGCCCGCCACGGAGGAGGCGCTTTTGCGGCGAATTTCCGGGCTTCGGCCCTGCCCACGACGGGGACCCGGGGGGGCGCGGGCGACCGGCCGCTTGCTGCCCGTCCAGCCGCCCTCGGACAGGCCTTCGTCGCAGTAACCGATTCTGCCCCTGAAGCGACCGCCATGGTCGAACACCAGTTGCACACGCCCCCAGGTGTAGCTGCCGCCCAGCGCTTCGTCACACTCGTCGTCATCGGAATCCTGCAGCCAGTACCCGTTCAGCACATTGCCCTTCAGCTCACCGAAGATCACGCCTTCTTCATCGTCGA
>JBFKIN010000120.1:0-7872 GCA_041632255.1 Oceanococcus sp.
AGCCGTGGCCCTTTCCCGCTTCGGTGCTCATGGGGTTTCACGCGCGGGGCGTGGCCGATACCCCACAGGTCGAACAAGACGAACTCGAGGCCGCGGGCTGGTACTCCCGCGCTGACATCGTCGCCGGCCTCAAGGCCCGCGAGTTGTTCCTGCCACCGACATTCACCCTGTCCTGGCGGCTGATCGAGGACTGGTTTGACCAGGACTGGAACATACCGCTGCGCGAACTGGCGGGAGCGCCGAAACCCAGATCGTAAGCAGCCGGTGGCCGGGTTTCCGGTCTGCGACATCCGTCGCGAGGCGCAATCGGCGGATCAGACCTGCGGCGAGCGCCGCTGCCCACGATCGTCCGCCAGCGGCGGCAAACCTGCGAACAAGGCCTTGATGTGCGCATCGTTCTGCAGCCAGGCGCCGAGTTCGAGCGGGCTGAGCGCCCGACCGACAAATTCTCCGCAGGCCTGGCTGACACCGAGTGCACGCAGGCGTTGCAGATCCGCCTGCTTGCGCACTCCCTCTGCCAGGATGCTGGCGCCCTGGGCCTGCGCGGTGGCGACGATGCCACGCACCGCAGCCTCGGCGGCAGGCCCGCTGCTCTGCACCAGGGCCGCATCCAGACTGGCGGAGCGCGGGGGCAGCCCGGCCGCGTGGGTCACCACCCGGCTGCCCACACTGTACTGGGCGGCGTGCAGGCCGAAACCGGCTTCGGCCAGATCATTGGCGATCTTGTGGGTGGCCGGCAGCAGCCAGGCCAGGTCCGGCAGCTCCAGGTAAAGCTTGAAGGGCAGCTGGGTGATGGCCTTGGGGAAGACCTTGACGAAGCCGGGCGACTGCAGTTCCTCGAGGTCCACCGGCAGCCACACCGACCAGCCCTTGGGGTGCTTGATCTGGCTCAGCTGCTTCAGGCGCCACTGATTCAGCGGGCCCTCCAGGTGCACGCGACGGGCCAGGCGACGCAGCGCGGCATCGTCGATCATGGCCATGCCTTCCGGGGCCCAGCGCAAACGCGCACGCATGCCACAGGCCTGCTCATTGCGCAGATCAACCACGGGCTCCAGACGCAGATCGAGAGCATCCGTGGCAATGGCCGCTTCCAGCGCCAGCGCCAGGGCAACCCGATCCTGACCGCGTTCCTCCGCGACCAGGACCTGATCCGGCGCATGTCGGGCTCGCTCCAGGGCCTCGCGGGCGTCGGCCATCACATCCACCAGCTCGTGGTAGACCCGCAAGTCGGGCAGCACCGCGACCATCACCGGCAGTTGCAGTTCCTTGTCATCAATCCGGAAAGGGCGGCTGAGCAGCTCATGGGCACGCCGGGCAATGTCCTCCACCTCCTGCCGGTCGTTGACCTGAGTCAGCAGCATGAGAAAACCGCCCCCCGCGCTGCGGGCCAGATCCAGGGGCCAGTCGCAGACCGCATGCAGGCGCTCGGCAACGGCGTTCTGGAGGCGCTCGTAGAGGACCTGGCCATGCCGGGTCGCCGCCACCCCCGAATCGTCCAGACGCAAGAACACCGCGGCGACCAGCGGTCCGCTGCCGCCGGCGTGACGACGCAATTCCTGCTCGATCAGCGCCTCTCCCAGCGCGGCGCCGGGCAGCCCCGTGATCGGGTCCAGCAGGCTGGTCGCCCGCAGCGCCGGATCCTGGCTACCCGGGTGCAGCGAACAGAGCACCGCCAGCACCTCACCATGGGCCGAGCGCAGCACCAGCGGCTGCACGGCGACCTCACGCAGGGCCTTGACCGTCTTCACGCGCACCCCGATGCGCTCGACATATCCGGCGCCATGCAGACGCGTGGCGGTATCCAGGTATTCGACGTCAAGACCGAGGACGCCGGCGAGATCCTGGCCCAGAATCTGAAAGCGTCGCCGGTTCAGCAGCCGCACGGCGGCATTGTTCACTGCCTGGATGCGCCCGTCGCCATCGGCGATGAGCAGGGGCTGGTGACTGGACTGCAGGATGGCGGGTGTCACCGTCCCGCTGATCCGGCGCGGGCCGGGCCGCAGCATCAGCTGCACCACGAGCAGCAGATAGGCTGCGCTCGCGATGGCGATGCCCCAGGGCGCAACCGGGCCTCCCAGATAGGCATAGGCGTCCAGTCCCAGCCCCAGTCCGAGACCCAGCAGCACGAGCAGGAAGATCAACTGGCGCTGGCGGTCCGCCGGCTTGTGGCAGCGCAGCCACTGCAGCAAGGTGTCGAGCAGGGCCATCAGCCAGAGCGCGCCCGCCCAGCCGAACAGGTACACGGCCTGGGAGGGCAACTGCACCACCGCCGCCGACCCGGCCGGATGCCGCTGCAGCTGGGTAAAGAGCCAGTAGCTCAAGCCGGCGGCGAGGATGCCCAGGCACAGATTGAAGAACAGCAGCAACTGGCGCAGCAGGCCCACATTGGCCACCGCCACGGCGAGCGGCAGGAACAGGACCGGCAGCAGAGACCAGCTGAACCACCACAGGGGCAGCAGCCGCTCATGCCCCTGTACGACTAGGCCCAGGCCAAGCGCCGCCAGCGCCAGCAGCAGGCCCAGCACCATGGCCCAGGTGCCGGCGCGGGAATGCAGCGCACGCAGGCCGAGAGCCACGGCGGCCAGGGCGTTGAGGCCGGCCATGCCGAGCAGGATCTGGTCGGTTCCAAGGGTCATCGGGGTGTCAGCTTCAAGATGTCATTCCGGTCGGGTGAGCACACGACGCACGGCATCCTTCCAGCCGGCGTAGCGCGCGCTCATCTTGGACTCCTCGCGACCGGGCTCGAAACCGCCCTGGCGCTGCCAGCAGGAGGCGATTTCGTCCAGATCGCGATACAGGCCCACCTGGAGCCCGGCGAAAAAGGCCACGCCCAGCGCCGTGGTCTCCAGCACCTGCGGCCGCTCGATGGGAATGCGCAGCGTATCCGCCAGATACTGCACCAACCAGTCGTTGGCGACCATGCCGCCGTCCACCCGCAGGGTCTGCGGCGGCGCGGCGTCCTCGGCCATGGCGTTGAGCAGATCCTTGGTCTGATAGCAGACGGACTCCAGCGCCGCCCGGGCAATCTCGGCAAAGCCGCTGGCCCGTGTCAGACCGATCAGTGCACCGCGCGCATCGGGGTCCCAGTAGGGGGCGCCCAGACCGGTGAAGGCGGGCACGAGATAGACCCCGCCGGTGGACTCGACACTGCGGGCCAGTTTTTCGGTATCCGCCGCGTGTCCGATGAGACGCAGGCTGTCTCGCAGCCACTGGACCGCTGCACCGGCCACGAAAATGCTGCCTTCCAGCGCGTAAACGGGCTTTCCGCCCAGCCGGTAAGCCACGGTCGTCAGCAGGCGGTTGTTGGAACGGACAAAGGTTTCGCCCACATTGAGCATCACGAAGCAGCCGGTGCCATAGGTGCTCTTGACCATGCCCGGTTCGAAGCAGGCCTGACCGACGGTGGCGGCCTGCTGGTCGCCCAGCATGGCGCCGATGGGAATCTCGGCGCCGAGGTGCGCGGCCTGGATGCGGCCGAAATCATCCGCCGAGTCCAGCACCTGGGGCAGCAGGGCGCGCGGCACGCCGAAGAAGGCCAGCAGTTCATCATCCCAATCCTGTTCGCGGATGTTGAACAGCATGGTGCGCGAGGCATTGGTCGCGTCGGTGACATGCGAGCGACCGCCGGTCAGCTTCCAGGCCAGCCAGCTGTCGATGGTGCCGAAGGCCAGCTCGCCCGCCTCGGCGCGCTGGCGGGCGCCGGGCACATGATCCAGGAGCCAGGCGATCTTGGTCGCGGAAAAATAGGGATCAAGCAGCAGGCCGGTGCGTTCGGCCAGCCAGTCCCCGCGGCCCTGCCGCTGCAATTGCTGGCAAACCGGGCTGGTGCGACGATCCTGCCAGACGATGGCGCGCGCGATCGGCTCACCGGTGGCGCGGTCCCAGATGACCGTCGTCTCACGCTGATTGGTGATGCCACAGGCTGCCACGTCACCCGCGCTGATGCCGGCTTCAGCCAGCGCCAGGCGGCAGACCTCCAGGGTGTCCTGCCAGATGGTATTGGCATCGTGTTCGACCCACCCCGGGTGCGGATAATGCTGCGTGAACTCCTTCTGCCCGGTGCCGCAGCGTCGCGCATCGCGATCAAAGACGATCGCCCGGGTGCTTGTCGTCCCCTGATCGATCGCCAGCAGATAGTCAGCCATGGTGTCTCCCCCTGTGCTCGGGCTGGGCAGGCGTCAAGCATGCCAAATGCGCCGCCCCTAAGGGAAACGCCCGGTTTTCAGAGGCCGTCTGTAAGCGAGCAGAGCCTCAAGCGGTCTAAGGCTCTGGACCTGCCGTAAAATCCCCTCCCCGATGAAAAGACTGTCGATCCTGCTGCTGATGCTGCCGCTGACGATCCTGGCCGCGCCCAAGGCCGAGCCATGGCCGCACTGGGAAACCCAGACCCCGGCCATGGAGGCCACGGTCGACCACGCGCCCTGGAGCGCCTTCCTCGGCCGCTACGTGGACAGCAGCAGCCAGCCCTACCGGCTCGCCTACGGCCGGGTCAGCGCGGACGACCGGGCAGCCCTGCAGGCCTACCTGAAGCAACTGCAGGCCCGGCGTCCGCAGCATTGGCCGCGAGAGGCGCAGATGGCCTACTGGATCAACCTGTACAACGCCGCCACGGTGGAACTGATCCTGGATCACTATCCGGTCCGCAGCATCACCAGGATCAAGTCCGGCCTGTTCAGCTTCGGCCCCTGGGACCGCAAGCTGCTCGAGGTCGATGGCCACAAGCTCAGTCTCAACGATATCGAGCATCGCATCCTGCGGCCCCTGTTCAAGGACCCGCGCATTCACTACGCGGTCAATTGCGCCTCGCTCGGCTGCCCGGATCTGGCGCCTCGCGCCTATACCGCGGAAAACCTTGAGCAGATGCTCGAGGACGGCGCCCGACGCTACGTCAATCACCCCCGCGGGGTGAGCATCGAGGATGGCGAACTGATCGTCTCGAGCATCTATGTGTGGTTCCGGGCGGATTTTGGCGGCACTGACGCCGCCGTGGTCGAACACCTGCGCCGCTACGCCGCAACGGAACTGAAAGCCGGCCTCATGCGTCACAGCCATATCGATGATGACCGCTATGACTGGGCTCTCAATGATCTCCCCTGACCTTTCCCGCCGGCTGACGACCCTCCTGCTTGCCATCGGCATGATGCCGGTCCTGGCGCCTGCCCAGGCCGGCAACGCGTCCATGGACGAAGTCGACGTGATCGAGCTGCCGGCTGACACCCCCCGACAGAGCCGCGGTTTCAGCCTGAACTGGGATTGCGATGTGCTGCTGATCGAGGACTCCCGGCGCTTCCGCGCCGGCCATTGCCCGGGTGAGCAGCGCGCCGAAGCCGCCCAGGAACTCCGCCTTGAACAGGCGCCCGAAAAGGGCGACGACGGTCCGAGCCAGAGGCGTCGCAAGCTGATCTACTGATCGGCATCCGGGCCGGGTACACTGCCGAACGCAAGGTCCGGCCGTCCGGCCGGGCCCCTTTCGGGGACCGCCGGCCTGCGCCGGCACACAGGGGAGACCTCAGATGCGGAGATTCCATTGGATTGCCGGAGCTGCCGCCGTGCTGGCCAGCGCGCCGGCTCCGGCCCAGATTGCCCAGCCGGATGACGACACGGCCGATCTTGAGCGGATCACGCTGCCAGTGGACGAAGCGCCCGGCCTGGACGATGACAGGGTCAGGCTGGATGCCATCACGGTCACCGGATCGCGCATCCGCCGCACCGCCACCGAAGAGGCCAACCCGGTCATCAGCCTCAGCGCCGAAGACCTCGCGGCCTCCGGTGTGACTTCGATCGGCGACATCATGCAGCGTCTTTCGGTGAGCGGCTCCTCGCTGAATACCAAGTTCAATTCGGCCGGCAATTTCGGTTTTCCGGCTGACGGTGGTGGCGTGGGGTCCGGCTCCAGCACCCTGTCCCTGCGCCACCTCGGCGCCAAACGGGTTCTGGTGCTGGTGGACGGCCTGCGCTGGGTGAATGAATCCTCCGCCTCCGGCGTCTCCGCCGCGGTCGATCTCAACACGATTCCCTTCGCCGCGATCGAGCGGGTCGAGGTGCTTACCGATGGCGCCTCTGCGCTGTACGGATCGGATGCGATCGCCGGGGTGGTCAACATCATCACCCGGACGGCCCAGGATGATCTGGCCCTGAACCTCTACATCGGCGACCACAGCACCGGCGACGGCTTGACCAGCACGCTGTCGGCCAGCTATGGCGGGGGCGGCAGCAATTATCGCTACTTCGCCGACCTGAGCCGCTACGACCAGGATCTCATTTCCTCGGCCGACTTCATCGGCGGGCAGTTCCCCCGACCCGGCAGCGGCGTGGATTTCGGCAGTTCGGCCACCCCGACCACCCGCAGCGTGTTTTTCAATGACGACGAAGCGGAAGGCCTGTGCCCCAACGTCGACACCGACGGCGACGAGGTGCCGGACACCCCGCTGTGCAACATCACCGCCAACGGCGTCGCGCCGCCGCCCGATTTCGTGCAGGACTTCCCGGACGGCTTTCACCCCTTCACCAACGCGGACCGCTACAACTTCGCGCCACAGAACCTGCTGCTGACTCCGTCCGAGCGGACCTCCCTGTTCGCGCAGGGCCAGTATGACTTCGGCACCAGCACCACGGCCTATGCCAGGCTGATGTACCAGCAGCGTGAATCCCTCAATCGCGCCGCGCCCGAGCCGATCTTCATCGGCCCCGAAGCCGGAACCGGCGGACTCGCGGATACGGTCGGGGTGGCGGCCGACAATCCCTTCAACCCCTTCGGCATCGCCCTGGACCCGGACGACAACCTGATCTTCGCCGGACGCCGCCCGATCGAGGGCGGTCCGCGGCTGTTCCGTCAGACCGTGGACACCCTGTATCTGGCCAGCGGCCTGAGCGGAGATTTCTACGGCTTCTCCCGCCCCCTGTTCTGGGATCTGAATCTGGTCAGCGCCCGCAATGATGCCGAGCAGACCGTGCACGGCACCTACAACATCGCGCACATCGCGCGGGCCCTCGGGCCGGCGGCCGACTGCAGTGACGACTGCGTACCGCTGAACTTCTTCGGCGGCCCCGGCACCATCACTCCCGCGATGCTGGATTACATCCAGTTCGTCGAGCTCGACCGCAGCCGGCAGGACCTGCTGCTCGTGAGCGGCAATGTCTCGGGCTCCGCCTGGGACCTGAGCACCGGCTCGATCGACTTCGCCGCCGGCATCGAATGGCGCGAGGTCAAGGGGCGCTACACGCCTGACCCCGTGGTCGTGCGCGGCGAAGGTAACGGCGTGCCCTCCCTGCCGACCCGTGGCCGCTATGACGTCACCGAGGTCTACACGGAGTTCTCGGTGCCGCTGCTGCGCGGCTACCCCATGGCCGAGTCGCTGGACCTGTCCCTGGCCAGCCGCTGGTCCGACTATTCCAGCTTCGGTTCCACCGTGAACAGCAAGCTGGGCCTGCGCTGGCAGATCATTCCGACCTTGCTGGCGCGAGCGACCTGGGCCGAGGGCTTCCGCGCCCCGTCGGTGGGCGAACTGTTCGGTTCTCCGGCCCGTTTTGATGCCCAGTTGACCGACCCCTGCTCCCAGCCTGAGGATGCCCAGACCCAGCAGAACTGCGAAGCGCTGGGCGTGCCGCCAACCTATGAGCAGGCCAACCCGCAGATTTCGGTCCGCACGGGCGGCAACCCGAATCTGAACGCGGAAACTGCCGAAAGCCTCACCATGGGACTGGTCTGGAGCCCCGACTGGGCGCGCAACAGCGGCTGGGCCCAGCATCTGGATATCGAGCTGACCTGGTATGACCTAGCCGTGGACGATGCGATTCAGGCAGTCGACGCCCAGACCCAGCTGGATCGCTGCGTCGCCACCCTGGAAGACAGCTTCTGTGATGGCATCACCC
>JBFKIN010000121.1:0-7808 GCA_041632255.1 Oceanococcus sp.
AGCCTGTATGCGAAGGGGCGCGAGAAGATCCTGCAGAAGCTGGGCGAGGAGGCGGTGGAGACCATCCTGGCCGGGCATGGCGAAGCGCAGGACAAACTGATTTACGAGATGGCGGACCTGTGGTTCCACGCCCTGGTCCTGCTGGCGGATGCCGGGCTGTCGCCGCGCGAGGTGCAGGCCGAACTGGCCCGCCGCGAAGGTGTCTCCGGGCTGGCCGAAAAGGCAGCCCGCAGCAAGCCGGCCTGACAACGGAGAGAGAAAATGGGATTGGGTGGCATCAGTATCTGGCAACTCCTCATCGTGCTGGCGATCGTGGTGCTGCTGTTCGGCACCAAGAAGCTGCGCAACATCGGCGGTGATCTCGGTTCAGCGGTGAAGAGCTTCAAATCCGCAGTGAAGGACGGCGAGTCGGAAAAGTTCGAGGCCGACCCCGAGGCTCTGGACCAGGACCAGTCGTCGCGAACGGCGCATGATGCCAGCCAGAGCAAGGACCAGCACAAGTCCTCCTGACGCGGCCCTGGCCTGACCCATGTTCGATGTCGGATTTTCCGAATTGCTGCTGCTCGCCATCATCGGCCTGCTGGTGCTCGGCCCCGAACGCCTGCCGCGAGTGGCCAGGACGGTGGGGCATTGGGCCGGGCGGGCGCGCAGCTACGTGCGCCAGATGAGCGCCGAACTGGAGCATGAGGTGCAGCGCTCCGAGGTGCGCAAACACATGGAGGACTCCCAGCGCATCCTGAACGAAACGGTGGATCTCGACGGCAAGAGCCAGGGCAATGGCACAAAACGCTGAGCGGGGGGAGGAAAAGCTCGCCGAGGCGCCCTTGATCAGCCACCTGCTGGAGCTGCGCGACCGCCTGCTGCGGATCGTGCTCGGCATCCTGCTCTGCCTGCTGCCCATGCTGCCCTTCGCACAGGACATTTTTGCCCTGCTGGCCGCGCCGTTGAGTGCGAGCCTGCCAGAAGGCGCGAGCATGATCGCGACCGAGGTGGCCTCTCCCTTTCTGACGCCGTTCAAGGTGGCGCTGCTGCTGGCCGTCGTGGTCTCCATTCCCTGGAGCCTGTATCAGGTCTGGGCCTTCGTGGCGCCCGGGCTGTACCAGCATGAGCGGCGTTTCGCCCTGCCGCTGGTGGCCTCCAGCACCTTGCTGTTCTACCTCGGCATGGCTTTCGCGTACTTTGTCGTCTTCCCGCTGGTGTTTCGCTTCTTCATCGGCGCGGCGCCCGAGGGTGTGGCGGTGATGACCGACATCGGTCGCTATCTCGATTTCGTGATCACGCTGTTCCTGGCTTTCGGGGCCGCTTTCGAGGTGCCCGTGGCGATCGTGCTGATGGTGCGCATGGGCATGACCACGCCGGGTGCGTTGCGGGAAAAACGCGCCTACGTGCTGGTCGGCGCCTTCACCATTGGCATGCTGCTGACCCCGCCGGACGTGATTTCACAGACCCTGCTGGCGTTGCCGGTCTATGCGCTCTATGAGCTGGGCATTCTGGCCGCGGCAATCATGGTGCCGGGCAGCCGGGAGGTCGACGCCCAGCGTCGCGGCGAATCGCCCTGAGGCCAGGCGCCGCGGCTAGCCTTTGGTGGCGGCCAGGCTGGCGTGAATCGGGGCGGTATCCGGCGTCTGGCCGGTCCAGTGCGAGAAGGAGAGCGCCGCCTGTTCGATCAGCATTCCCAGTCCGCCGTGGGTGGCTGCCGCACCTTCGTCATGGGCCCAGCGCAGGAAGGGTTCCGCCACCGGCCCGTAGCTGAGGTCATAGGCTACGCCGCCATCCGCGAACAGGGCATGCGGCAGTAGCGGTACCTCGCCCTTGTGGCCGGCGGCTGTCGCATTGATCAGCAGGTCGAAGCGGTCACCCTTGAGCGCCATGTTGGCGGCAAACCGCAGCGGGCCGAGGCCGGCGAAGTCTTCCTGCAATGGTTCCAGCTTCAGCGGATTGCGGTGGCTCCAGACCAGTTCGGCCGGAGCCGTCTCAAGCAGAGGCTGGATCAGGCCGCGGGCGGCGCCACCGGCGCCGATCACGGCGATGCGGGCGCCTGCCAGGGTGACGCCCAGTCGCTTCAGGTCACGAACGCAGCCCGCACCGTCGGTGGTCTCGCCGTGCAGACTGCCGTCTGCTTGCGGGATCAGGGTATTGACCGAGCGCGCTCGCCGCGCCGTCTCGGACACGCTGGCGCAGCTGTCGATGACCGCGGCCTTGTGCGGCACGGTCACGTTCATGCCCTGGCCGCCGTTGGCGAAGAAGTCGGCGACCGTCGGTCCGACCTCGGCCTCGCCGCACTCCAGCAGCGCGTAATCCACGGTCTGGCCGAACTGGCTGGCCAAGGCCTGGTGAATCCCGGGCGAGCGGCTGTGCGCCACGGGTTGGCCGATCAGGGCGAAACGCCAGTTCATGAGAGTTCCGGGTAGTAGCGCTGGTGCATCTGCTGGCAGTAATTCACCAGATTGCGATGCCGCTCGACGAGGGGGCGCAGCGGGGTATCGATGCCGGCGAGCAGCACCTGGGCCAGGAAGCCGTAAGCGGTGGCGTCGACGTTGGCCGGCTGGTAGCCGCCAAAATAGGGTTTTTCACCCAGGGCGTCGCTGAGCGCCCGCATGTCTTCGGTGAAGCGGCGCTGCAGTTCCTCGGGACTGTGCCGGCTGAGGCCGTGGCCATGGGCGTCGCGGCGCAGTTGGCGCCGGACCAGAGCGGGCACGATGCTGCGCAGCAGTCCGTTCATGTCGGCGAAGAAATGCTCGATGATCTTGTCCCAGTTGCTGTCATCCAGCCAGCGGAAATAGATCAGCGCCCAGTAGCTGTGCTCCTCCAGCATGCGCTGCAGGGCGTGAGCCAGGGCGCGCTCTCCCGGATTGAGCTGGGCGTTCAGCTTGATGTTGCAGGCTTTTTCCAGATAGGCGATGGCGCAGCTGCTGTCAGCGACCTTGTTGCCTTCGTGCTCGATGACCGGCAGCTTGCCCAGCGGCGACTTGCGCGGGTCGGGCGTGATCACCACCTCGTAATCGAGGCCGGCCATGCGCAGCCAGGTTTCCAGCTTGAGGCAGAAGGGGCTGGCATTGGCCAGGCCCAGGGCGGGAGCGAACTGATAGAGGCGGATCATGAGGATTGCAGCCAGCGGGCGGCCTGTGGCGCGTAATAGGTCAGGATACCGTCAGCGCCGGCCCGTTTCATGGACAGCAGGCATTCGAGGACGGCTTTCTTCTCGTCCAGGGCGCCTGCGGCGGCGGCGCTGGCGAGCATCGCGTACTCGCCGCTGACCTGATAGACGAAGGTGGGGGCGCCGAACCGCTGCTTGATGCGGCAGACCACGTCCAGATAGGGCAGGCCCGGCTTGATCATGACGCCGTCCGCGCCCTCGGCCAGGTCGAGTTCGACCTCGCGCAGGGCTTCGTCGGCATTGGCCGGGTCCATCTGGTAGCTGTACTTGTTGCCGGTGCCCAGATTGGCGGAGGAGCCGACCGCGTCCCGGAAGGGGCCGTACAGGTCGGAGGCGTACTTCGCCGCATAGGACAGGATGGCCGTGTTATGACGGCGGTCGCGTTCCAGTACCTCGCGGATCGCACCGATGCGGCCATCCATCATGTCGGAAGGGGCGACCACGTCTGCGCCAGCGCGGGCGTGGACGAGCGCCTGGCGGGCCAGAATGCCGACGGTCGGGTCGTTGAGCACGTAGCCGGATTCGTCGATCAGACCATCCTGACCATGGCTGGTATAGGGGTCGAGCGCGATGTCGGTCATCACGATCAGTTCCGGGCAGGCCTGCTTGATGGCGCGGATGCTGCGCGGCACCAGACCGTTGGGGTTCAGCGCCTCCGCCGCGTCCTCGCTCTTGAGGTCGCTGTCGATCACCGGGAACAGGATCATCGCGGGGATGCCCAGTTCCACGGCCAGTTGCGCCGCCTCAAGCAGCGCATCCGGGCCCAGGCGGTCGACGCCCGGCAGGGCGCTCACGGACTCGCGCCCCGGCTCTTCACGGATGAAGACGGGCCAGATCAGGTCATCCACCCGGAGGTGGTTTTCTCGGATCAGCCGGCGGCCGGCCGTGGTGGCGCGCCAGCGGCGCAGGCGGGTGGCGGGAAATCCCATGGTCTCGGTCAGCAAAGCAGGGGGCGCATAGTCTAGCAGTGTGGCGCCCGGCCGCCGCGGTGGCACAGCCTTCATCGCCGGGCGGTGTGGCTCGAGGCCCGCGTGCCGCAGAGGTCTGCGCCCGGGCTGACCGGGCGCGAATTGGTATATTGCACGTTTTTATCGCCCGCCCCGGTCCAGGACGGTATGCGCGAAACTCTTGAACACCTTCTGCCCAGCGACTTTCCGGGCATCCGCCGCCGACGCCTGACCACCTTGCAGGCGAATCTCGGCTACCTGTGCAACCAGAGTTGCCTGCACTGCCATGTCAACGCCGGTCCGACCCGGACCGAACTGATGGACGGCGAAACGGTTTCGCTGCTGCTGGAGTTTCTGGAACGTCGGCAGCTCAGCACCCTGGACGTCACCGGGGGGGCGCCGGAAATGAACCCGCACTTCCGCAGCCTGTTGCGCGGCGCGCGCGAGCTGGGGGTGCACTGCATGGACCGTTGCAACCTGACCATCATCGAGCAGCCCGGGTACGACTGGGTGGTGCCCTTTCTGGCCGAGAACGAGGTCGAGATCGTCGCCTCGCTGCCCTGTTACCTGGAAGACAACGTCGACGCCCAGCGCGGCAGCGGCGTGTTCGGGCAGTCCATCGCGGCCCTGCGCAAGCTCAATGCCGCGGGCTATGGGCAGCCGGATTCGGTGCTGCGACTGAATCTGGTCTACAACCCGCAGGGGCCCAGCCTGCCGCCGGGCCAGCAGGCCCTGGAAGCCGACTACAAGACGCACCTCGCCGATGAATTCGGTGTGGTCTTCAACCAGCTGTTCACCCTGGCCAACATGCCGATCAAGCGCTTTGGCAGCACCCTGCTGTCCAAGGGCCAGTTCGAGGATTACATGAGCCTGCTGAAGAACAGCTATCGCGAGGACAATCTTGAGGCGGTGATGTGCAAGGATCTGATCAGCGTCGACTACCGCGGCTTTGTTTACGATTGCGACTTCAACCAGATGCTGAACCTGCCGCTCGGCGGCGAGCGTCGCCACCTGTCCGAACTGCTGGATGTCGAACTGGAAGGCGCGCCGATCAGCATCGCCGAGCACTGCTACGGCTGCACCGCCGGGCAGGGTTCGAGCTGCGGCGGCGCACTGAGCGCCTGAAACCGGACAAAGAGGGAAAATCATGACTGTTGCCAGCGTGCTGGAACGCTATTCCGAGGGCGCCAAGGCGCGCCAGGATGCTCTGTGCTGCCCGGTCAGCTATGACCCGCAACTGCTCAGGCTTCTGCCCGACGAGATCATCGAACGCGACTACGGCTGCGGTGATCCGTCGCGTTACGTGCGGCCCGGCGACACCGTGCTGGACCTGGGATCCGGCGGCGGCAAGATCTGCTACATGGCGGCGCAGCTGGTCGGCGAGGGCGGTCAGGTGATCGGCGTGGACATGAACGACGACATGCTGGATCTGGCGCGGCGCCATCAGCAGGAAATGGCCCGGCGAATCGGCAGCGACCGGGTACGGTTCCACAAAGGCAAGATTCAGGATCTGGCGCTGGATCTGGAGCAGGCCGCGGCCTGGCTGGCCGAGCACCCGGTGACCGACAGCAGCAGCCTGCTGGCCTATGAGAGCTGGGCTCGCGAGCAGCGTCACGCGGCGCCGATGATTGCTGATGATTCCGTGGATCTGGTGGTCTCGAACTGCGTGCTCAATCTGGTCGACCAGGGTGAGCGGGCGCACATGATCCGGGAAATCCATCGCGTGCTGCGGCCGGGCGGCCGGGTCGCCATCTCCGACATCGTCAGTGATGAAAACGTGCCGCAGCGCCTGCAGCGGGATCCCGAGCTGTGGAGCGGCTGCATCAGCGGCGCCTATCAGGAGACCGCCTTCCTGCAGGCTTTCGTCGAGGCCGGTTTCCATGCCGTCGCCTACGACAAGTGGGATGCGCAGCCCTGGCAGGTGGTGGAGGGCATCGAGTTTCGTTCGGTGACCCTGACTGCGGTCAAGGGCGCCGGTACGGACTGCATCGACCGCGGACACGCGGTGATCTACAAGGGTCCCTTCAGTACGGTCTGGGACGAGGAGGGCCACGAGTTCCGGCGCGGCGAGCGCATGGCGGTCTGCGAGCGAACCTATCGCTACCTCACCGAAGGTCCGCTGCGGGAGAGTTTCATCGGAATCGCTCCGGCCACGCTGTGGGAGCCTCGGGAGTGGTGTGCGCCGTCCGGCACGACACGTCCGGCGGCCGACACCAAGGGTGGCCAGCACGCCGCCGGCGGTGACTCGGGAGGCTGCTGCTAGAGTCGGCTGGCTGGACTGGTGCGACCTTGCGGGGTCGGGGGTCCGCCGCTTTCCCTCACGCCACGGTTCAGTGCAGCCGTTGCTGAGCCGCTGTGGCCGTCCGTCGCGTAGCCGGCCTGGCTACGGCGGTGATTGCGGCCGCGACGCGACGCTGGCGGTAGCGCTGAAGCGCCGAGCCGCTGCGGGCGGAGCGCTGGTTCAGCAGTCGCCGGATACGGCTTTTTCCGGCCGCATCCAGAGCGCCATAGCCTTCGTCCAGCGCACGTTCGACGCAGTCGCGGTCGCCCCGGCCCAGTGATGCGCAAACCAGCAGGTCTTCCAGCGCACTGTTCATGTCTTCCATTGGTCCCACCCCTGTAATGACTGTGTGGGTGCAGTCTGGAGCTGTCCATGTGAAAAAAACGTGCAGCCGCGGCATGGACATTGCATCAAGTCAAAAAACCGGCGCAAACGCCCAAGGCGCGGCGCGAAGCTTCGGCCTGAAAAGACCAGAGCCCGCGAAAGCGGGCTCTGCTGCGCTGGCGCGGTACCGCCTCAGTAACGCAGGTTCATCTGCAGATAGGCGAACTGGCCCGGCAGGTCGTACAGCGATGCGTCGTAACCGTTCAGCGAACAGCTCAAGCACACCGGCGGATCCTCGTCGAGCAGGTTGTTGATGCCTGCGGTCAGCGTCATGTCGCGCTGGCCCGGCAGCTGCCAGACCGCGCGCAGGTCGTGATAGAGGGTGGCGTCGAGCTTGTTGGTGCCTGCTTCGGGGTTCCCGCAGACCGGATAGTCGGTCAGATCGCCACACTGTTCGGTCAGGGCGGACAGATAGCGCATGGACCAGCTGGCACTGATGTCGCCGCGGCTGAAGTCCAGGCGCAGCGTGGAGCGCCAGCGGGGAATGCCGCTATCGGCGACTTCCACCCCTACTGCGCTGGGCTCGGCCAGGCCCGTGGCCCGGGATATCGCGCGATAGCGCTCGACCCGCGTGGCTGACCAGTTGGCGCCGAACTGCCCGAAGGCCAGCGCGGGTGCTCGCCAGTCGAGCGCGAGATCCAGGCCCTCGGTGTCGATACGGCCCAGGTTCAGGAGACTGTTGTCGAAGCCGTTGATGCCGCCGGTGGGGCTGCGGGTGATGCCATCACAGAAGCTGTCTTCCAGGGTGGCGACGCAGCGATCCAGCTGGGTCTGGGCGTCGACTGCCTGAATCGCATCGTCCACGGCCAGGTCATACCAGGTCAGCTCGACATCCAGATGCTGGGCCCAGCCGCTGTTGCGCGCCCAGTCGGGGCTCCAGACCAGTCCCATGGTGAGGCTTTCGGCAGTCTCCGCGTTCAGATTCGGGTTGCCGCCCGTGCGGACCGAAATCTGCGGGTTGGCCTGCTCATAGGTTGGCGGCACGCCCAGCGCTTCGCAGTTCTGCTGGGTCTGGGCATCCTCAGGCTGGGAGCAGGGG
>JBFKIN010000122.1:0-7756 GCA_041632255.1 Oceanococcus sp.
GAAGCGCAGACCCTCGGGATCCTGCTGCAGGTCAGTTGCCTGCAGGGCATCACCGAAATCCACCGTGCGCTCAAGCGAGTACGGGATCACCGGCTTGCCATTGGCGGCCAGTTCCTTTGCCCAGCGCAGACCATGGTCGTCATCGATGTTGATGATCAGCGCGGACAGGCCCGGCGCATCCAGCAGGCGGCGCTTCGCCCGCGCGTAGTTGCGCAGGTCGCCGTGATAATCCAGATGGTCACGACTGAGGTTGGTGAAGATGGCCGCATCCAGTTCGACGCCGTTGATGCGACCCTGATCCAGCGCGTGGGAGGACACCTCCATGGCCAGCGTCTCCGCCCCGGCATCCGCGAGACGGGCCAGCCATGCCTGCAACGCGACCGGATCGGGGGTCGTATGGGTGGCGCTTTGCAGGTCATCGAGAAAGCCGAAACCCACGGTGCCGATCAGACCGCAACGGCGGTTCAGCGCGGCCGCAGCCTGGGCGAAAAGATGCGTGCAGGATGTCTTGCCATCCGTGCCGGTCACGCCGAGCACGAACAGGCGCGATGACGGACGGCGATAAAAGCGCGCCGCGATGAGACCCACCCGGCGTGACAGGTTGGGGACCGACACGCTGGGCACGGGGCATTCGACCGGCCCATAGAGACTGCTGGGCTCCCAGGCCACCGCCACGGCGCCGCGCTCGACAGCCTGATCCAGGTGATTCAGGCCATGCGACTCGTTGCCGCGGCAGGCCAGGAACAGCCAGCCCGGCTCAACCAGACGGCTGTCGCTGCTCAGACCCAGGATTTCAGGGTCAGCGCCGCAGCGGCCGGGGTCCATTTCCAGCAACTCACTCAAGCGCCAGTGACGAGCTTTTGGGGCAGCCTGGCTCACGAGGGCGCCCCCTGTCCCGGCAGCGCGGCCACCGTGCGGTCGACACCGGCCGGCGTGATCTGCAACAGCCTTGCGGCGGAACTGATCACCCGTGAAAACACAGGCGCAGCCACGAGGCCACCGTAATACTCGCCGGCGCCGGGCTCATCGATCATCACCAGGGCAAGCAGGCGCGGCGACTCTGCCGGCAGCATGCCGACGAACATCGCCTGATGCCGATCCTCGGCATACCCCCCAGCCTCCGCCTTGCGCACCGTGCCGGTTTTGCCCGCCACGCTATAGCCGGCGACCGCAGCCCGGGTGCCGGTACCGCCCGGCGACGTCACGGCGGTCAGCATCTGGCGCACGGCTCTCGCCACCGGCGCCCCGATCACGCGTTCTTCGTCACCCGCCAGCTCGACACCGCCCTTGAGCAATGAGAGGGGCCGCCGCTGCCCATCGGCCGCCAGCACCATGTAAGCCTGGGCCAGCTGGAGCGCGGTCACGCTCATCCCGTAACCATAGGAGGCGGTCGCCGTGCCGACCTCGCCCCACTCCAGCGGACTGAGCAACTGGCCAGCGACTTCGCCCGGAATGCCGGTAGACGTCGATTGACCGAAACCGAACTCTCGGTAGGCCTCGAACAGCTTTTGCGGACCCAGCTTCAGACCCAGCTTTGCCGCTCCGACATTGCTGGATTTGGCCAGCACCGTGGCCAGGTCGATGCTGCCGTAGCCCCGATGATCCCGCACCTGAAGGCGACCGACCTTCATCCAGCCGTTACCGGTGTCTATGTGCTGAGCCTCGCTGACGACACCATGCTCGAGTGCCGTCGCGACAACCAGCGGCTTGACCGTGGAGCCCGGCTCGAACAGGTCCAGCGCCGCCCGATTGCGCCAGGCGCCGCGACTGGCGTCCAGGTGCCCGCGGTCATTCGGGTTGAAACCGGGCTGGGTCGCCAGAGCCAGCAACTCGCCGGTGGCCACATCGGCGACCAGGATCACGCCACCCTTGGCCTTGTGCGCCGACACCGCGCTCTTCAACTCCGCATAGGCGAAATGCTGCAGGCGCAGATCAATGGACAGATCGATGTCACGACCGGGCCGGGAAGGCTTGAACTCATCGAGGTCGTCGACCACCCGGCCCAGCCGGTCCTGGATGACCAAGCGCTGCCCCGGCAGCCCCGCAAGCAACTCATCGAAGCCGCGCTCCAGACCTTCCTGCCCGATACCGTCGATGTTGCACAGGCCGACCAGCTGCGCGGTCACCTCGGCAGCCGGGTAGTAGCGCCGATATTCCCGCTGGCTGAACACGCCCGGCGCTCCCAGCTCCAGGATGCGGCCGGCCTCGCTGGGCGGCAGCTGGCGCTGCAGGTAATAGAACTGGCGGCCGTTGCGGGTTTCCAGGTCCTTGCGCAATTGCGCTGCTGACTGACCCAGGAGACGGGCCAGCGGCGTGATGTATTCCGGCTCGGCCAGCAGCGCCGACGGCACCACCCAGATCGATTCAACCGGAGCGCTCAGCGCCAGCGGGGCGCCGTGCCGATCCCGGATGGCGCCGCGCCCGCCCGGCTCCAGCAGGGTGCGCACATGCCGGCGCTCACCCTCGGCCGTCAGGAACTCGCGGTCCCGCACCTGCAACTCGAAAGCCCGCACGGTCAGCACGGCGAAGCCGAGGACCATGCAGGCCACGAGCAGCTGCCGGCGCCAGGCCGGCGGCGGCTCAATCAGGTGCCGGGGCTTGGACGATGGCATAGTTGTCCGGAACCTTCATGTCCAGCTGGCGGGCGGCCAGCTCGCCGACGCGCGCATGCGCACCGATGGTGCCGCGCTCCAGGCGCAGCTGGTTGTACTCGACCTCCAGACGCTCCCTTTCCGCGACGAGCTCCTGGGCTTGCGTGTTGAGAGCCCGGGCATGCTGTTTCATGGCGACGACGGCAACCGCCGACACCACCACGACCAGCAGCAGAATCACCGGCGACAGGGGCCTGAAGTACCTCCGGGCCATGAGGAGCCAGCCGCTCACGAGCAGACCTCGGCCCAGCGCAGAACCGCACTGCGCGCCCTGGGATTGCGACCGGCCTCGACCTCATCGCACAGCACCCGCCGCGGCGGACTCAGGCGCGGAGCAGGCGGCGGCGACACCGGGTCCGGCGCATCGGGGCGCGCCTGGGCACGCAGGAACTGCTTGACGATGCGGTCTTCCAGCGAATGGAAGCTGATCACCGCCAGGCGGCCACCGACCCGCAGTGCGTCCAGCGCCTGCGGCAGCGCCTCGGCCAGCACCTCCAGCTCACGATTCACGGCAATGCGGATGGCCTGAAAGCTTCGGGTGGCCGGATGGATGCGTGCACCGCGCCGACCGCCCACTGCACGCTCGATGATGCCGGCCAGCGTCAGGGTGTCCCGAATCGGCGCCTGACGCCGCGCCGCCTCGATGGCACGCGCAATGCGACCCGCCTTTTTCTCTTCGCCGTATTCCCGCAAGACCCGGGTCATCTCGGCCAGCGGCGTGCTGGCCACCCATTCGGCGGCACTGACTCCCGCCAGCGGGTTCATGCGCATGTCCAGCGGACCAGGACGGGCAAAGCTGAACCCGCGGACCGCCTCGTCGAGCTGTGGACTGGACACACCCAGATCAAACAGGATGCCGTCGACCTGGCCCAGCAACCCACGCTCCCGAAGCCTCTCGGCAAGTTCGGAGAAATTGGCCGGCTCCAGGCTCAGGCGGGGCTCCTGACGCATCCAGCCCCGAGCCACGGCCTGCGCCTCGGGATCCTGATCGAAAACGATCAGCCGGCCCTGCGGACCGAGACGCTCAAGGATCGCCCCGCTGTGCCCGCCGCGACCAAAGGTGGCATCCACGTACAGACCGTCGGGCCGCAGCGCCAGCGCATCGAGGCAGGCTTGCAGCAGGACGGGCTCGTGAGCGCGGACATGGGCCACCACCGGCCTAAATGTCGATGCTG
Organism: Oceanococcus sp.; assembly: GCA_041632255.1. GTDB lineage: Bacteria > Pseudomonadota > Gammaproteobacteria > Nevskiales > Oceanococcaceae > Oceanococcus. The sequence goes on from JBFKIN010000122.1 coordinate 3,827, forward strand.
GCGAGGAAATCAACATCCAGCTCGACCTCTTGCTGATACTGCTCCCAGGTGGCCGCATCCCACAGCTCGAATTTGCGCCCCTGGGCGACGAAATAGGCGCTGCGCTCCAGGCCGGCCTGGTTGCGCAGATAGGGGGTGAGCTGCACGCGACCCTGCTTGTCCATGGCGACTTCCTCGGCCGAACCGAGAAACAGGCGCTGCAGGCGCTTCGCCCGGACATCCAGGGCGGGCAGGCCCATCAGACGGTCGGCAAAGGCCTCCCAGGCCGGCTGCGGGTAAATCTGCAGGCACTTGTCGATGCTCAGGGTGATCGTCAGCCGGCCGCCGCATTCCTGCTGCAGGGAACCGCGATAACGCGCAGGAACGGCCAAGCGCCCCTTCGCATCGATCGTCAGTTCCGTCGTGCCGCTATACATCTCGTCCGTCCCCTGGGCAGTTACTCCACAACCAACCACTTTCTACCCCATGGGTCGGAACTATAGGCAGACCCAGGGAGCCTGTCAAGGGGATTTTGTAAATAAAAACAGTAACTTATGGCATAAAATCTGGAAATTTTCACGCTCTTAAAAAGGCCTGTAAACAAAGACTTACAGGCTGCACTTAGAGCCGTTTATCAAACTTTTCCGGGTTTTTTCACAAAAAAGTGGGGCGTCGGGGAGGAATTTCCCGACGAACGGTGAAAAGTGGAGTCAGGTCGGCCAAATCGGAGTGCGGCCCACGCCATCACGCCGTCACCGTGCGTGCCGAGCCGCCCAGGAGGCATGAAAAAGGAGTCGGCCGATAAGCCGGGTTCTGTCGCGGACAGCCATTCCTCTGGGACCGCTGTCACCAGCGGCCTCTAGCGACCTACCCGGGAACGGCGCGGGCCACGCCAATGTTCCCCTATTTGGTCTTGCTCCGAGTGGGGTTTACCTAGCCACCGACCGTTACCGGCGGTGCGGTGCGCTCTTACCGCACCGTTTCACCCTTACCGCGACGCGAACGCCGTGGCGGTCTGCTCTCTGTTGCACTTTCCGTGGGCTCACGCCCCCCAGGCGTTACCTGGCACTCTGCCCTGTGGAGCCCGGACTTTCCTCGCGGCATCAAGCCGCGCGACTGTCTGGCCGACTCCAGCACACATTGTATGCCGGCCCGTCGCGCGGCGCGAAGAAAGCGCCTGGCTGGCTAGTCCTGCAGCGCCATGGCGTAATAGGCATTGACCTTGCCCCCGCACAGCCGCGCGGTGAGTTTGGCCGCGCGCCGCGCAGGCAACTCCTCGAGCAACAGCGCCATGACCTGCTGGCCATCCAGGGCCGGCGAAGGCTGCGGGCATTCCACGCCGCGCACCAGCAGCACGAATTCGCCCCTGCCCTGCTCGCCAGGATCGGCCGCCCAGGCCGCCATCTCCCCGGCGGGACCGCTCCGGACGCTTTCGAAGCGCTTGGTCAACTCGCGGGCGAGACAGATTTCGCGCTCCGGCCCCAGCACCGCGACCACATCCTCGAGACAGGCAGCCAGACGGTGGGGCGACTCATAATAGATACAGGTGCGCGCCTCCTGGCGCAGCCCCTGAAGCGCCTCGCGTCGCGCCACCGCCTTGGCCGGCAGGAAACCTTCGAACAGGAAACGCTCGGCGGGCAATCCGGACAGCACCAGCGCCGTAATCAGCGCCGTCGGGCCTGGCACGCACTCCACCGCGATGCCCTGCTCACGCGCGGCACGCACCAGCGGGAAACCCGGATCGGAGATCAGCGGCATGCCGGCATCGCTGATCAGGGCCAGCGACTCACCGGCCCGCAGCCGCCCCAGAACCGACGCGAGTTGCTGCTCCTCGTTATGCGCGTGCCAGGATCGCGCCGGCGTGGTGATTCCGAAATGGCGCAGCAGCCGGGCGCTGTGGCGGGTGTCTTCCGCAAGGATCCCGTCCACCTCGCCCAGCACGCGCAGGGCCCTCGCGCTGATGTCTTCCAGATTGCCGATCGGGGTGCCGACCAGGTACAGGCTGCCGCTCATGGCTTGCTCCACTGCCCATGCCCCTTCCTCAAGCCGCCCGCAACGCCGGCTCAGCCGCTCCCTGGCAGGGTGCCGGGGCCAGAAATCGAATAAGCTGTATAGCTTACGCCGTTGCCCCGGAACGGGGCCGGACATTTCCGAGAGCCTGATGACAGCCCCCGGCATGAGATCGATTTTCCCCTGCCTGCTGAGCGCCACCCTGCTGCTGAGTGCCTGCGCCAGCCTGCAACTGCCCGCACCGACGCCGCCTGAGACCAGCGGGCCACAATCAGCCCTGGAATCGGGCGACTATTCCTCCGCTGCGGTGCAGTTCCTGGACCGCGCAGCGGCGGAACAGGGCCTGGCCCGGGTGGCATGGCTCGAACAGGCGGCCTGGGCTGCCGCGCGCGCCGAAAAACCCGAACTGCTGCGCCAGGCGCTGCGGCTGTACCCGGAAGTGATCCTCAGCGGTGAACAGCTCGCCACATACAACAGCTACGCGGCGCTGGCCAGCACCTTTGACGGACGCCACGCAGAAGCCTTGCATCTGATCGGCACCACCCAGGAGCCGCAGAGGCCCAAGCCCCGGAGCGACTACTACTTTGCCCAGGCGCTGGCCTACCGGGCGCTGGACGACGGCGAAGCCGCGACCCTGATGCTGGTCAAGCGCGAATCCTTTCTACCTGAGGAGCTGCGCGCCGCCAATCGCGAGAGAATCTGGTCGCTGCAGCTGGAAGGCGCCCGTTTCCTGTTCAGCGAAACCGATCCACGCTACGACGCCACGACCCGCGGCTGGCTGGCGCTGGGGCGTATCGCCCGCCGTTTCTGGAGTGACGAACTGGAACTGCAACTCGCCCTGCAGGACTGGAGCCGCCAGTTTCCGGGCCACGTCGCGCACGAGAGCTTCTGGCCGCGAGCCAGCGAACTGGCGTACAAGACCCTGCGCTCCGCGGTGCGACGCGTGGCTCTGCTGCTGCCCTTGAGCGGCCGTCTGGCCGGTGCCGCCAGCGCTGTTCGGGACGGCTTTCTGGCCGCGCACTTCGCTGGTGAATCGCCGCAGCTCCAGATTCGCATCTACGACAGCGGCAGCAATCCGGTCAGCAGCTACGAGCAGGCCGTGGCGGATGGCGCCGAACTGATCGTCGGCCCACTGGACAAGCAGCAGGTCGAAGCCGTGATCGCGCGCAACGGCGGCCTTCTGCCCATGCTGGCCCTGAACTATCGTGACCAGCCCTCAACCGTGCCGCAGGTGCTCGAGTACGGTCTGTCACCCGAAGACGATGCCCGCTCCGTGGCACGGCAGGCCCTGGCAGACGGCCACACCCATGCCATCGCGCTGGTCAGTGACGATGACTGGGGTCAGCGCTCCCTGCGCGCCTTCCAGGACGCCTTTACCGAAGCGGGCGGGACCCTGCTGGAAAGCCGCATCTTCAGTGGCGGACCGCGCGAATATCCCGGCACGATCAAGGAACTGCTGAGGCTGAATGACAGCGATCAGCGCGCCGCCGCAATGCAGCGCCTGCTGGGCGAGGAGCTGGACACCATGCCTGTCCGCCGTCAGGACGCGCAGTTCCTGTTCCTGGCCGCCAGCCCGGACGAAGGCCGTCAGATTCGCCCTCAGATCCGCTTCTACCATGCCGCCGACCTGCCCATCTACGCCGCCGGCCGCATCTACGCGGGCCGTCCGAACCCGCGCCTGGACAAGGATCTGAACGGGGTCAACTTCTGCACTCTTCCCTGGCTGCTCGACGCCAGTGAAAGCTGGAAGAAAATACGTGAATCCATCGGCCGCGCCTGGCCTGATCAGGCCGAACGTCTGGAGCGCCTTTACGCCATGGGCAACGATGCCTACCTGCTGGCCAGCGCCCTGCGCAATGCCAACTGGGAGCAACTGCCGCAGATCGCGGGCGCCACCGGCGAACTGTTGCGGGAAGGCCAGCGCATTGTGCGCCAACTGCC
>JBFKIN010000123.1:0-7738 GCA_041632255.1 Oceanococcus sp.
ATGGATCATCTGGAGATCGATTCGGCTGTGGTCGGCGGTGTGTCGCTGGGCGCCATCACCACTCTGAGCTTCGCCGCCCAGCACCCGCGGCGGGTGCGACGGATGTTTCTGGAGATGCCGGTGCTAGAACGCGCCACTCCAGCGGCGGCGCTGATGCTGGTGCCGGTGATCGGTCTGGTCCGCTACGCGGCGCCGATTCCCCGGGCTGTGGCGCGGCTGCTGCGGCGTCTGCCGCAGCCGCGCTCCAACCTGCTGCAGATTCCCTACAACGCGCTCACACAGGAACCCGAGGACATCGCCAGCATCATCCATGGCGTGCTGGTCGGGCCGGTTGTCCCGCCGCGGCGGGTGCGGCGCAGCCTGGAGATGCCCGCCATGATCATTGCCCACGGTGGTGACTGGCTGCACAACATCGAGGACGCCCAGGTGCTGGAGCGCGAACTGCCCAACGCCGAGTTGCATGTCGCTCGTTCCATGCTGGAACTGCGCCTGAAGCCGCAGCGCCTGCTGCCGAAAATCCTCGCCTTCATGCAGCGGGTTCAACCCCCGCTGCAAAACCGCGCCCACTCCTGATACTTGCCCGATCCGTTGGGTGGGAGCCCTCATCGGGCTGGTTGGCACCCTCTCGCATCAGGCGTGCGCGATGGGTGATCCAGATCAGACTTCCGCCCTGACCCGCTCACCCCAGGCTCTCAGTGCGTCTACAACGGCTTGTTGTTCGGCACTGGCGGGCAGACGCTGAAGCAGGTCGAAATAGCTGGCCAGATCCAGGCCGCCGTCGGCGGCGAACTCGATCCGCCGGCTTTTCAGTCGCGCCCATTCGTCGCGCTCCGCCTCGTTCAGCGATTCGGGATAGTGCCGGGCGCGATAGCGAAACAGGAGCTCATGCAGGCGTCGATCCTCGAAGGGCAGTTCGAGTCCGTTGAAATCGTCGGCACTGCAGGCCAGCACCCGCTCGCAAAGGCGGCGGTCCGCATCCGGAACGAAACCACCGTAGAGATCCTGTTCAGGGTCGCCATGAGGCTCGAACTCGCCCATTGAAAAGACCGCGCTCAGCGTCGCCGCGACCTCGCCCAGCTGCGACTTGAGCTGCTGCCAGTGTTGCCGGCAGGCCGGCAGATCCAGCGCCAGACGCTCGGCCTGGTCTTCGCTCAGGGTGGCGGCCGGGGCCAGCACCGGGCACCGGTTGATATGCACCGCCTTCACCGCGACCCGCTCGATGTCTTCGGGCAGATCAGCGCGCGGGGTGAAGATGCGCTCGTGCAGGTCTTCCGGCGCCAGACCCAGCCAGCTGGCGGGGTCCTGGCGCAGGTCGGCCACCAGCACGGCATTCTTGTTCACCGGATGGCGCACCAGAGGCATGACCAGGGACAGACAGCCCTGCTCGGCGGGAAAGCGCGAGGACACATGGACCACCGGCGCGTGGGTGGACAGGTCCAGCAGGCTGCGGGCGCTGTCCTTGTCCCGATGGCTGACCACATAATCGTACAGCCGCGGCTGGCGCTCCCGGATCAGGCGGGCCAGGGCGATGGTGGCATGCACGTCGGACAGCGCATCGTGGGCCCGCTCCTGCTGCAAACCATTGGCCCGTGCCAGATCCTCCAGCCGGAAGCTGGGGGCCCCGTCCTCGCGCTCTGGCCACGTGATGCCCTCTGGCCGCAGCGCATAGGTCATACGCACCATGTCGATGATGTCCCAGCGCGAGCAGCCGTCCCGCCACTCGCGCGCGTAGGGCTCGAAGAAATTGCGCCAGGCCGTATGGCGGGTCACTTCGTCATCGAAACGCAGGCTGTTGTAGCCCACCCCGCAGGTACCCGGGCGGCCCAGCTGCTCAAGCACCCGGCGAATGAATTCGGGCTCTGGCCAGCCCCGCGCCTCCGCCAGTTGCGGAGTGATGCCGGTGAGCAGGCAGGCCTCCGGATGAGGGAGCACGTCCAGGGTGGGCTGACAATACTCGACGACCGGATCTTCGAGGATGTTCAACTCAAGATCGGTGCGGATGCCGGCAAACTGCGCCGGCCGGTCCAGTCGCGGGTTGGTCCCGAAAGTCTCGTAGTCGTGCCAGAAATAGGTCGCTGCCGTCATCTTGGCCTCTGTTTGATCAGGGTCACAAGCTTAACGGGTTTGGGGCAGTTACCATGGGGCGTCGCCTGCTGCGCGGAGGACCCGAACGATGTGGCTGCCACCCGAGCCGCTGAAGTCCATCGGCAAGAAGCAGACCCGGGAGCGGGTCGCCAAATTGCGCCTGCGCCTGTTGCGTCAGCAGCACGAGTTGCGGGAGCGTGATTTTCCGGTGCTTGTCGTGTTTGGCGGCGTGGACGGCGCCGGCAAGCATGAGACGGTGAACCGGCTGAACGAATGGCTGGACCCGCGCTTCCTGTGCACCCTGGCCTACGGCGAGCCGACCCAGGAGGAGGCAGAGCGGCCGCGCATGTGGCGCTACTGGCGCGATCTGCCGGTCCGCGGACAGATCGGCCTGGTGCTGTCCGGCTGGTATTCGCAGCCACTGGTGGAATACGCGCGGCACCGCAGCGATGACACGCGCTTCTCCCATCAACTCCGCCAGATCATGGATTTTGAGCGCATGTTGGCCGACGATGGCGCCCTGATCATAAAGTTCTGGATGCATCTCTCGGCCCGGCAGCAGCATCGTCGGCTGGCCGAACTGGCCGAGGACCCGATGACCCTGTGGCAGATCAAACCGCGGGACTGGGAACATCTGAATCTCTACGACCGCTTCGTCGGCGCGGCCGAACAGCTGCTGGAGACCACTCACACGCGCTCGGCACCCTGGCATGCCATCGACGGTAGCGCCGAGGGGCTGAGGGCACTGGTCGCCGCCGAAACCCTGTCCGACGCGCTGGAGCGACGCCTCAAGTCCGCACCGAAATCGCGCGGCCGGCGGCTGCCTGCCCGGCGTGGCCAGCGGCTGGATACGGTGGACCTGAGCGCCCGGCTGGAGCGCTCCGAGTACGAGGAGCGCCTGGCCCACGGCCAGGCCCGGCTGGTCCGGCTGCAGCAGACCTCACTGCACTCGCGGCGAGCCACCCTCCTGCTGTTCGAGGGCTGGGACGCGGCCGGCAAGGGGGGCGCCATCCGCCGCTTGATCCAGCCGCTGGATGCGCGCCTGTACAGCCTGAATCCGGTCGCCGCGCCAAATGACGAGGAACGGGCCCGACACTACCTCTGGCGGTTCTGGCGACGCCTGCCCCGGGCCGGTCATCTCAGCGTGTTCGACCGCAGCTGGTATGGCCGCGTACTGGTCGAGCGGGTCGAGGGTTTCGCCAGCAAGGCTCAATGGCAGCGGGCCTATGCGGAAATCAACGCCTTCGAAGAGGAGCTGGTCGAGTCAGGCATCCGTCTGCTCAAGTTCTGGATTCACATCAGCAAGGAGGAGCAGCAGGCACGCTTCAAGTCGCGCGAGACCAATCCGCTCAAGAGCTGGAAACTGACTGATGAAGACTGGCGAAACCGGCAGAAATGGGACGAGTACGAGGCCGCCGTGGAGGACATGCTCGCCCACACCCACCGACCCGATGCGCCTTGGGTCGTGGTGCCCGGTAATGACAAGCGGCTGGCGCGGGTCAGTGTGCTGGAGTCCGTTTGCCAGACGATGGCGAACCACTGAGGCGGCAAACCCTTCACGGGCCAGCGGTCGCGGCGCCAGGTTCCGCTCACACCGGAATCGTGGAGGCGGGCGCCAGCTGACAGGACCCGACCGCCGCGTGATTGTCTGTTGCCACAGGGAGACGGGGGCCGCAGGGGCGCAGGGAGACGCGCGTGAAATGGCTGGTCGCCGTTGTCCTGGCTCTGGCTGTCTCCGGTGCCGGATATTTCGCGTTACTGCATGAGCCGGGCCGTGGGGATCTGGGTCCGGCAGCGCCGCAAGCTGCCGCGGGACCGGTGGATTTCGACGGCGTACTTGCCGACGGGGATCTGATTCAGGGTCCGACCACGCTGAAGGTGCCACGGGGCATCAACGTGGCGCTCCGGATTGACGGTGATGTGGCCGACACCCTGCCGATCGAATGCTACGACATCACTTTTGCCCTGGCGGCCGGCAGCATCGAGGTCGTGAACGCCCACAGCTATCGCAAGGGCCTGTTCACTATCCGGCTCAAGTCGGACCAGCACTCGCTTGGCACTCTGGCGGGGATGGCGTCCCACCAAGCGCCTCGGCGTAGAATGGCGCCGATGCACTACCAACTTCGCAATGCCGACGGCAGCCACTCGGTCTGGCAACCCCAGAAAATCGTCTGCGTGGCCAAGAACTACGCGGAACACGCGGCGGAGATGCGCTCGCAGGTTCCCGATCAACCGGTCTTCTTCCTCAAGCCGAACACCAGCCTGTGCGATCTGGCAGGGCCACTTGTCCTGCCCCAGGGGCGCGGCGTGGTGCACCACGAGATCGAACTGGGCCTGGTCATTGGCAAGCGCCTGAGCCGCGCCGACCGGATTCCCCAGGATGCCGTGGCCGGCTATGTGCTGGCGATCGACCTGACTCTGCGGGAGTTGCAGGGCCGTCTGCGCGAGAAGGGCTACCCCTGGGATGCGAGCAAGGCCTTTGCCGGAGCCTGCCCGGTGTCTGCCGTGTTCGGCGCGGATCTGGTCCCCGACCCGGCTGCCGCTGATCTGGGCATCACGGTCAACGGGGAGCCGCGACAGGACGGCAACAGCCGGGACATGGTGTTCAAGATCCCTCGCTTGCTGGCCGAAGCGGCCGACATTTTCATACTCGAGCCGGGAGACCTCGTGCTCACCGGCACACCGGTCGGGGTGGGGCCACTGGCGCCCGGCGATCGATACGAGGCCTGGCTCAACGGACAACGCTTCGCTGGCGAGGTGGCTGGTGTCTGAGTCGCTCTGCCTGGGCACGGTGCGTGACTACGATCCACAGCGTGGCTACGGGCGCATCGTGGATGGCCAGCAGCGGGAGTTTTTCGTCCATTACCGGGAGTTGCGCCAGACCGAGCGATTGCTGCCCGGCCAGCAGGTCCGGTTCGAGCCTCAGCTGCAGCGCAAGGGCAACATGGCCTTGCAGGTGACACCGCTGTGAGGGCGCTGCGTATCGCCGTGCTGTGTATCTCCGACAGCCGCAGCCTGGACACCGACACCTCGGGCGCATGGCTGGCCGCAGCGCTGGTCGAGGCTGGTCACCAGCTCGGCGCGCGGGAACTGGTGCGCGACGACCGCTACGCGATCCGGGCCGTGGTTTCGCGCTGGATCGCCGACGAGACGATCGATGCCATCATCACCACCGGCGGTACCGGCCTGACCGGCCGCGACGGCACGCCGGAGGCGGTCGCACCGCTGCTCGACAAGCCCATCGAAGGCTTCGGCGAACTGTTCCGCCAGCTCTCTTTCGCCGATATCGGACCATCCACCGTGCAATCCCGGGCGTTGGCCGGCGTCGCCAACGGCTGCTTCCTGTTCTGCCTGCCCGGTTCCTCTGGTGCGGTGAAGCTGGCCTGGGAACAGATCCTGCGCAGCCAGCTGGACGAAGAGACCCGTCCCTGCAATTTCGCCATGCTGGTTCCGCGCCTGCGCGAGCGGTAAGCTGCGGACCCTGCGCAAGCGGAGGATCACGATGCACGTTCACGCCGAAATCTGCCTGATCCCCTTGGGCGCCGGACTGTCGCTCAGCCCCTATATCGCGGAATGTCAGCGGGTGCTGGAAGCGGCCGGCCTGCAGCCCGACCTGCATGCCTATGGCACCAATGTGGAAGGCGACTGGGACACGGTCATGCGGGCCATCCGCGACTGCCATCAGGCGGTTCATGCCATGGGGGCGCCGCGCATCCACACCAGCGTGAAACTGGGCACCCGCACGGACCGGAGCCAGGCGCTGGGGGACAAGGTGCGCCAGGTGCGAGAGGCCCTTGAGGGAAGCGGCCGCTGATTCGCGGCCAGCCCGCATGATGGCGGATTCGTCCAGCTCGCTCCCACAGGTCGGCCGGCCGCGCTACCATCGAGCCTTCCCCGACAACAGGCAGCGCCGATGAACCGTCAGACCAAGATCGTGGCCACTCTCGGCCCGGCCAGTGATGATCAGGCCGTGATCCGGCGGCTGATCCACGCCGGCGTCGATGTGGTGCGGCTGAATTTTTCCCACGGCAAGGCGGAAGACCATGCGGAAAGGGTCCGCCGGGTCCGCGAGGCGGCGGCCGCCGAGGAGCGCGCCGTCGGCATACTGGCCGACCTGCAGGGACCCAAGATCCGGATCGAAAGCTTCGCCGAAGGGCCGGTCAATCTGGAGTCCGGCCAGGAATTCATTCTCGACGTGGCGCATCCGGCTGACGCCGGCACCGCGCAGCGCGTGGGTTGCAGTTACGCCAATCTGCCCAGGGACGTCCGCAGCGGGGACATCGTCCTGCTCGATGACGGCCTGCTGCGCCTGGCGGTAAAAAAGGTGTCCGGCAGCGAAGTCCACTGCGTGGTGGAGCATGGCGGCAAACTGTCCAACCGCAAGGGCCTGAACAAACTGGGCGGCGGGCTTTCGGCCACGGCGCTGACGGCGAAGGACCGCGAGGACATCAACACCGCGGTGGCGCTGGGCGTGGATTTCCTGGCGGTCTCCTTTCCCCGCTCCGGGGACGACATGAAGAAGGCGCGCTGGCTCGCCGAGGCGGCCGGCGGCGCGCCGCAGATGGTGGCCAAGATCGAACGCGCCGAGGCCGTCGAAAATCTGGCGGAGATCATGCGTGAATCCGACGCCGTCATGGTCGCCCGCGGCGACCTGGGGGTCGAGATCGGCGAGCCGGCGCTGCCCGGCGTGCAGAAGTCCATCATCTCGCAGGCGCGGGAACACAACCGTCTGGTCATCACTGCCACGCAGATGATGGAATCCATGATCGTCAATCCGATTCCGACCCGGGCTGAGGTGCTGGATGTGGCCAACGCGGTGATGGACGGCACTGACGCGGTCATGCTGTCGGCGGAAACCGCGGCCGGCAAGCATCCGGTGGCCTCGGTGGAGGCCATGGCTCGCATCTGCGTCGGTGCCGAGCGCTACGACCCGCCTCAAAGGGCGCTTGAAGCGCTGTCCCGCCACTTCGAACGCATAGACGAAGCGATTGCGATGAGCGCGGTCTACACCGCCCGGCATACCCGCGCCTCGGCCATCATCGCCCTGACGGAATCCGGCATGACCGCAATCTGGATGTCCCGCATGGACACCCGCATCCCCATCTACGCGCTGACCCGCTCGGAATCGACCCGCCGGCGCATGAGCCTGGTCCGCGGCGTCTACCCGATCGAGTTCGTGCCCAGCAATCTGGACGGCGTCACCGCCAGCCGCGAGGCGGCCGAGTGCCTGCGCCAGCGCGGCCTGCTCGGCCGCGGCGACCGGGTGCTGGTGACCAAGGGTGACTTCAACGGCCCCGGCGGCACCAATTCGATGAAGGTGCTGAACGTCGGGGACTGAGCCGGCGGCGACCCGGGGGCCGCAGGGTTTTCCCGGCGAACCAGCCGGCGACCGCCCCCTGTGCGAGCTTGGAAATGAGCCGCAGCGGCAACCGCGCCATGGCCCAACCGCATTAGTGCATTGCAACATACGCATGCGTATGTGGTACACTCGGCGGCCCTGCCCGGGTCCGCGCCTCTGCACGCCGATATAATGCGCGGCTCTGCCGGACTCTTCAGAACGCCAGACTGGCCAGCGGCCGGTCCGATTGGGAGCAAGTGATGACTGTGGAACGCGATGTCATGGAATTTGATGTCGTCATCGTCGGTGCCGGAC
>JBFKIN010000124.1:0-7644 GCA_041632255.1 Oceanococcus sp.
CCGGCGGATGCCCTCGCAGCAGTGGATCGGCGAATACGCCACCTCGCCGGGTTACATCCGGGCCCTGGCTGACAGTGTCCGCGCCCACTGGGAAGAGGCCGGCCGCGGCCAGCGACTGCTGATGAGCTTCCACGGCCTGCCGCAACGCAACGTGGATCTGGGCGACCCCTACTTCGACCAGTGTCACGCCACCGCCCGCGCCCTGGCCGCGGAGCTGGAACTCGGCCAGGACGACTGGGCCGTAGCCTTTCAGAGCCGCTTCGGCAAGCAGACCTGGCTGCAGCCCTATACCGAACCGCTGCTGTGCGAATGGGCGGCGGGCGGCCTGGCCCAGGTCGACGTGATCTGCCCCGGCTTTGCGTCCGACTGCCTGGAGACCCTCGAGGAAATCCAGCAGGAAGCGGCGGCAGCCTTCCGCGCCGCGGGCGGAGAGCGCTTGAGCTACATTCCCGCCCTGAACGATACTGCCGCGCATATCGAAGCCTTGGCCGCGCTGTTGCGGCCCCGCCTGCGCTCCATCTCAGACGAATCCGCATGACCGAATATCTGCTCCAGTACGGCCTGTTCCTGGCCAAGGCCATCACCCTCGTCGCAGCCGTGCTGTTCCTGGTCGGCAGCATCGCCAGTCTGCTGCGGCAGGCGCGCGAGCAGATGGCCGAACAGCTCGAGGTCAAGAACATCAATCAGCGCTTCGAGACCATGGCGGACATCCTGCATCAGGAGCTGCTCAGCCCGGAACAGGCCAAGGCGCTGCACAAGCAGAAAAAGAGGGACCGCAAGGCGGAGGCGAAGGCCGAGAAAAAGGGCAAGAAGCAGACCCGGCCGCGCCTTTTCGTGCTCGACTTCGATGGCGACATACGGGCCAGCGCGGTGAATCAGCTCCGCGAGGAAATCAGCGCCGTGCTGCAGATCGTCAAGGACGACGATGAAGTGCTGGTGCGGGTCGAATCCGGTGGTGGCATGGTCCACAGCTACGGTCTGGCGGCCTCACAGCTACGCCGCCTGCGCGATCATGATGTCCGCCTGGTGGTGGCCATCGACCGCGTGGCGGCCAGCGGCGGCTACATGATGGCCGGGGTCGCCCAGCACATCATCGCGGCGCCTTTCGCCATTGTCGGATCCATCGGCGTGGTGGCCCAGTTGCCCAACTTCAACCGCCTGCTCAAGAAGCACGACGTCGACTTCGAGATGATCACCGCCGGCGAATACAAGCGCACCCTGACCCTGTTCGGCGAAAACACCGAACAGGGGCGCGAGAAATTCCGCAGCGAGATCGAGGACACCCACGCGCTGTTCAAGGAATACCTCAAGGAGAACCGGCCGGCACTGGACATGGACCGGGTCGCCACCGGCGAGCACTGGTACGGCCGCCGGGCACTGGCCCTGGGCCTGGTCGACGAGCTCAAGACCAGCGACGACTACCTGCTGCAGAGCCTGAAAACGCACGACATCTACACGGTCAAGTACAAGCAGCGGCAACCCCTGGGCGAACGCCTGAGCCACGCCGTTCAAGCCTTCCGCAAGCCCTTCTCCACCAGCCGCCACGAGGTGCTGCGGCTGCAGAGCGAATCGCCCCCGCAATAAGACACACCCGGCGCCCCACGGCCCGGGCCAGGAGAGCAGAGATGCAGATACGCAGCGACAATTTCGATCACGGTCAGCCGATTCCCGGCGAGTTCGCCTTCGGCGTGCCGGACCCCGCCAGTCATGTCGCCCTGTCCAGCAACCGCAATCCGCAGCTGAGCTGGTCCGGCGCGCCCGCAGGCACCCGGTCCTTCGTGATCTGCTGCATCGACACGGACGTGCCGACAAAACCCGATGACGTCAACCAGGAAGGCCGCCTGGTGCCTGCCGACCTGCCCCGCACCGAGTTCGTGCACTGGTTGATCGCGGACATTCCCCCCAGCGTGACCGAGATCGCCGCCGGGACCTGCAGCGACGGCATCACCGCCGGCGGCAAGCGCAGCCCGGCCGGTCCGGCTGGCAGCGTCCAGGGGGTCAATGATTACACCGGCTGGTTCTCCGGCGACCCGGACATGGCCGGCACCTATCTCGGCTATGACGGTCCGTGCCCGCCGTGGAATGACAGCCTGGTGCATCACTATCACTTCACCGTCTACGCCATCAATCAGGATTCGCTGCAGCTCCCATCCGGCTTCAATCTGACCGATCTGCGCAAACTGCTGATGGGCCGCGTGCTGGCCGAAGCCACGATCACGGGCACCTACAGCCTGAATCCGGACGTGGCGGCCTGAGCCGGACCACGGCCGACACCCCGGGGGAACCTGACGCGGCCCGACCGGGTCTGACCCCTGTCCCCCTAACCCGACAGAAGAGTCTCGCTATGCGCAACGCCCTGATCCTGTGCGGTCTCCTCCTGCTGGCGCCCGTCGCCCAGGCGAATATCCCGATGGTGGCCGCCAGCGGCGAGCTGCCCAGCCTGGCGCCGATGCTCAAGCAGGTCACGCCAGCCGTGGTCAACGTCATGGTCAAGGGCCGTGGCCAGTCGCAGCACCCCTTCTTCAACGATCCCAATTTCCGCGAGTTCTTCGGCGAGCGGGCACCGGAAAGGGAGGTTCGAGGACTGGGCTCCGGGGTCATCGTGGACGCGGCCAAGGGCCTGGTGCTGACCAATCACCATGTGATCGCCGAAGCGGACGAGATTCGCATCCGCCTGAACGATGACCGCGAGTTCGAAGCCGAACTGGTCGGCTCCGACCCGGACAGCGACGTCGCCGTGCTGCGCATCGAGGCGGACAACCTCACCGCAGTGCCGCTGGGTGACTCCGACAAGCTGGAAGTGGGTGATTTCGTGGTCGCCATCGGCAATCCCTTCGGGCTGCGCCAGACCGTCACCTCGGGCATCGTCAGCGCCCTGGGCCGCTCCGGCCTCGGCAACCGCTACGAGAACTTCATCCAGACCGACGCTTCGATCAATCGCGGCAATTCCGGCGGTGCCCTGGTCGACCTCAAGGGGCGTTTGGTCGGCATCAATACCGCCATCATTTCCACCAGCGGCGGCAGCGTCGGCATCGGCTTCGCCATTCCGGTCAAACTGGCCGTCTCGGTGAAGGACCAGATCGTCGAGCACGGCGGGGTCAAGCGCGGCATGCTGGGTGTGATCGGCCAGGACCTGACTCCGGAGCTGGCCCGGGCCTTTGGCCTGGAAGCCGGTCGCGGCGCGGTGGTGGCGAGGGTGCTGGAAGATTCCGCTGCCGCCGAGGCCGGCCTCAAGCCGGGCGACATCATCACCAAGGTGGATGGCCAGGAAATTCGCAATTTTGACGCCCTGCGCAACGCGATAGGCCTGCACCGCGAGGGTGACAAGGTGAAAATCTCCTACCTGCGTGACGGCAAGGAAAAATCCACCACCGTGGCGCTGGGCAAGAGCAGCATTCCGGGCGCGAGCGCCACCCGGCATCCCCGCCTGGAAGGCGCCCAGCTGCGGGATCTGCCGGCCGACCACCCACGGGCCAAGGACATTCAGGGTGTGCTGGTCGAGGACGTGCAGCGGGGCAGCCCCGCCGCTCGGGCCGGCCTGCGCCCGGGCGACATCATCGACTCGGTCAATCGCAAACCGGTGGATTCGGTGCGGGCGCTGAATCAGGCCCTGGAGGGCCTGGATAGCGGTGCTCAGGTGCTGCTGCATCTGCATCGCGGCGAAGGCGCCCTGTTCCTGCTGCTGCGCTGAGTCCCGCGCGCACCGGCGACTCCGGTCGCCGGCGTGCGCCATCGGGCGCTGCCCGGACCATTTGCTATATTTCGAATCAGGCTGACTATCCAGGGCGCGCCCGATGTCCTTCGCTGACCGCTACCGGAACATCCGCCGGCACAGCCTGGCCCTGATCGAACCGCTCAGCGCCGAGGATTGCGCGGTGCAGAGCATGCCCGACGCGAGTCCGGCGAAATGGCATCTGGCCCATACCAGCTGGTTTTTTGAAACCGTCGTTCTGCAGCCGCATGCACCGGGCTACCAGCCGGTGAATCCGCGCTACTCCTATCTGTTCAATTCCTACTACAACGGCCTCGGCCCCCGGCATCCGCGACCGGAACGGGGACTGCTGACCCGTCCGTCGTTGCAGGAGGTGCTTGATTACCGCCGGCAGATCGATGAGGCCATGCTGGGCCTGCTGGACGAGCAGGCCTCGGCCGATGCGCTTCGCCTCGGCGAAATCGGCCTGCAGCATGAGCAGCAGCATCAGGAACTGCTGCTGACCGACATCAAGCACCTGCTGTCCTGCAATCCCCTGCTGCCGGCCTACCGCGCGTGGCAGGAACCGGAGCTCCCCGACAGCGAGGACGGCTGGCTGGAGCGGGGCGGCGGCCTGTACCAGATCGGCAGCGACGGCAAGGACTTCGCCTACGACAACGAAACGCCACGCCACCCGGTCCACCTGCAGCCGTATGCCATAGCGCGCCGGCTGGTCAGCAATGCCGAGTTTCTGGCCTTCATCGAAGATGGCGGCTATCACGAGCCGGCACACTGGTTGTCCGACGGCTGGGACTGGCTGCGCGGCAATGACCTGGAGGCGCCGCTGTACTGGCTTCGACAGGGCGATGACTGGCAGGAGTTCACCCTGGGCGGACCACGCCCGCTGAGGCCCCGCGCTCCGGCCTGCCATCTGAGCTTCTACGAGGCCGACGCCTATGCCCGCTGGGCCGGCGCCCGCCTGCCCACCGAGGCCGAATGGGAAGCGGCGGCCCCCGCGCCCGTCGAGCGCCCGCAGCGTGTGCATCCGGACGGGCAGGGCTGGTTCGATCAGGTCTGGCAGTGGACCAGCAGCGCCTACGCGCCCTATCCCGGTTACCGGCCGGCCAGCGGCGCGCTGATCGAGTACAACGCCAAGTTCATGTGCAATCAACTGGTGCTGCGTGGCGGCTCGTGTTTCAGCCCGCCGGGCCACGTTCGCGCCAGCTACCGCAATTTTTTCTATCCGCAGAGTCGCTGGCAGATGAGCGGCCTGCGTCTGGCAAGGGATCTGTAGCGATGGACATCCTGGACTGTCATCCGGTCGCGGCCGACATGCGCAGCGAGGTGCTCGACGCGCTGAACCGCAGGCCACGCCATCTGCCCTCAAAATACTTCTACGACGCGCGAGGCGCTCAACTGTTCGAGGCCATCTGCGAACTGCCGGAGTACTACCCCACCCGGACCGAGATCGGCATTCTGGAACAGGCCTTGCCGCAGATCTCGACGGAACTGGGCCCGGGGCGCTGGGTGGTCGAGCCTGGCAGCGGCAGCGGGATCAAGACCCGGATGCTCCTGGAAGCCCTGGAGCAGCCCCGCGCTTATGTCCCGATCGACATCAGCAAGCGGCAGCTGAGCACTTACGGGGAACAGTTACTCCAGGACTACCCCACCCTGCTCGTCCGGCCCATCTGTGCCGATTTCACCCAGGACCTGAAGCTGCCAGCGGAGATGAGCGCGCCGGTTATCTGGTTTCCCGGTTCCACCATCGGCAATTTCTCGCCACGGGAAGCCGGCGCATTTCTGCACCGGTTAAGGCGCTGGGGCGAGGGTCGCGCCGAGCTGCTGATCGGGGTCGACCTGCGCAAGGACCGCACAACGCTGGAAGCCGCCTATAACGATGCCCAGGGCGTCACCGCCGAGTTCAATCGCAACCTCCTCCTGCATATCAACAGGGCGCTCGGGGCCGACTTTCAGCCGGAGAGCTTTCAGCATGCCGCACGCTGGAACGAGGAGATCGGCGCGATCCAGATGTTCCTGCTCAGCCAGCGTTCACAACACTGCCGCATCGACGGGCACGGCATCGATCTGGCCGAGGGCGAAGAAATCTGCACCGAATACTCCTACAAGTATGCGCCGCAACAGTTCAGTGCGATGGCCAGCGACGCCGGCTGGCGTGAACACGCCCTGTACACCGATTGCAAAGGCTGGTTCGGGCTCTTCCACCTGCGCTGAACGGCGAGCCCGATGGCCTGCTAAACTGAGGCTTTGCGCGACGCGGGACGCATATGACGGAAGCACAATGGGCGGCCCTGGAAGACCGCATCGAAGCGCTGCTGGATTCACACGCGGCGCTGCGCGAGGAGCGGCGCAAGCTCGTGATCGAGCGCGACGAACTGATGGAACGCAATACCGAACTGCGCAAGCGCCTGCAGAGCGTGATCGAGCGCATCAAACGCCTGGAAACGGAGACAGACGCATGAAAGGCCAGGACACCGTACCCCTGACGGTCAAGATACTCGGCCGCGAATACCAGGTCTCGTGCCCGGTGGACGAACGCGACCACCTGCTGGCTTCGGCCCGCTACCTGGACGACCGCATGCAGGCGATCCGCAAGCGCGCCGCCGGCCTGGGCGTCGAGCGCATCGCGGTCATGACCGCCCTGAACATGGCGCGCGAGATGCTGGCGCAGGAGCAGCCCACCAATCCTCCGCGCAAGGTCACCCCGATCACCGGGCACGGCACGACCGACGAGGACGAGAGGGCGCATCAGTTGCAACTGCGCATCGACGCCGAACTGGGAGCGAGCGACCCGGTCGACCTGGGCCAGTGAGCCGCTTTCGGCGGGTCTTCGCATTTTCGTCACCCTGCGGTGCTTTATACTAACGGTGCCCGGTTCTGCTGCGGTGCCCGATGCGTGTCGGGAACCCCTTGAGCCAATTGCGTTATCCCGGGAGCGGGAATGTGGCCTGTGTGCAGGTCCGCATCTTGGCGGAAAGCCTGATGGCTGCGCTACCGCACCCACTTGAGACCTCGTCTCAAGGTCGAAGACATGCGCCGACATCGGCGGTGAACCGGGTTCTCTTTTGACCAGCCCCACGCCAGACGCGAGCCTGCGCGCGCAGTGGAGGCTTCGGCTGCGCCGGGCCCGACAGGCGCTGGGCCGCAAGGAGCGGGCCCGGGCGGCTCGGGACCTGAGCCGGCGCCTGCTGAGCAACCGGCGCCTGCGTCAGGCCCGCCACATCGCCGTCTACGCGGCCCTGGGCAGTGAATTGTCGCTGACGGATTTCTGTCATGCCGCCCGCGCGCGCGGCCAGCAGCTTTACCTGCCGCGGATCGACGGCGCGCAGCTGAACTTCCTGCCCTGGCACGCCCCGCGCCGACGCAACCGGCACGGGATCAGCGAGCCCTGGCGAGGCCGGTCGCGTCCCCCGTGGGCCATGGACGTCATCCTGCTGCCGCTGCTCGGCGCCGACCTGCACGGAACGCGGCTCGGTCAGGGCGGTGGTTACTACGACCGGTGCCTGGCCCGGCTGCGCTTTCGTCGCCCGCCCTTGATCGGGATTGCATACGACTGCCAGATTGTCGATGCTCTGCCCCGCGCGCCCTGGGACATACCGCTCGACGGCGCCATCACCCCCACCCGCACACTGCAATTCGGAGCTGCTCGCAATGGCCTACTGGCTGATGAAAACCGAACCCAATGAATTCAGCCTGGATGACCTGAAATCACGCCCGGAAAAGACCGAGCCCTGGGACGGCGTGCGCAATTACCAGGCGCGCAACTTCATGCGCGATGACATGCGCGATGGTGATCAGGTGTTCTTTTATCATTCGAACTGCGCCGAGCCGGGCATCGTCGGCATCGCGCGCATCACCGGACCGGCACGCCCCGATCCCACGGCCTTCGATCCCGAAGACAAGCACTACGATCCGAAGAGCGACCCGAATGCCCC
>JBFKIN010000125.1:0-7514 GCA_041632255.1 Oceanococcus sp.
CACATGCATGAAGCGGTTCTCGAAAATGGTTTCGTGCACCACGCCCACCCCTTCGGCCAGGGCGTTCAGGGCGCAGAACTGCGCCTGCATGTCAGTGGGAAAGGCCGGGTGCGGCGCCGTGTGGATGTCCACGGCCTGCGGACGCCGGCCCTGCATGTCCAGACTGATCCAGTCCTCGCCCGTCTCGATCACCGCGCCCGCCGCACGCAGCTTGGCCAGGACCGCATCCAAGAGGGACGGATCGGTATTGCGCACCGTCACCTTGCCCCGGGTCAGCGCCCCGCCGACCAGGAAAGTGCCGGTTTCGATCCGGTCCGGCAGAATGCGGTGGCTGGCGCCATGCAGGCGAGGCACGCCCTGGATGCGGATTTCCGCAGTGCCGGCGCCACTGATCTGTGCGCCCATGGCATTCAGGCAGCGGGCCAGGTCCACCACTTCGGGCTCACGCGCCGCATTCTCGAGCACGGTCTCGCCTTCCGCCAGCGCGGCCGCCATCATGAGATTCTCCGTGCCGGTCACGGTGACCAGCTCCATCACGATGCGGGCACCACGCAACCTGTCGGCGCGGGCGCGGATGTAGCCATCCACCACTTCGATCTCTGCGCCCATCGCGCGCAGGCCTTCCAGGTGCACGTTGACCGGCCGCGCACCGATCGCGCAGCCGCCTGGCAGTGACACATCGGCCTCGCCGTGGCGGGCCAGCAGCGGGCCGAGCACGACGATGGAAGCCCGCATGGTGCGGACCAGTTCGTAGGGCGCGACGTGCGTTGTCAGATTCTCGGCCCGCACCGTCAGCGAGAGCTGATCGCCCAGAGTGACCTCGGCCCCCATCTGGGCGAGCAGACGGTTCATCGTGGTCACGTCCTTCAGATGCGGGACGTTGCTAAGCTCCAGCGCTTCATCCGTCAGCAGCGCCGCTGCCAGGATCGGCAATGCCGCATTCTTCGCGCCGGATGCGCGCACGCTGCCCTGCAGCCGCGGGCCGCCCGTAATGACCAGCTTGTCCATGCTCTCAGCCCTGGGTCGGCGCCCGGGTCTTCAGCCCCAGCGCGTGGATTTCCCGGCCCATGCGCTCGCCCAGGGTGGCATAGACCATGCGATGCTGGGCCACGATGCTCTGGCCGGCGAAATCGGGGCAGATGACTTCCGCCTGGAAATGCTGGCCATCGTCGCCCGTGACCTCGACCTGCGCATTGGGCAGGCCCTGACGAATGAGTTCGGCGATTTCGTTTGCGGTCATTTGCAGTCTCTTGGCAGGCCCTTTGTGGCCCTAGGGTCGCAGGCGGTAGCCGCTGCGCAGCATCGCCAGGCAGATGCCGGACACCAGCAGCAGGAAGACCCCCACGACCAGGATGCTCAGCCCCGCCGGCGCGTCCGAAACGCCGAAGAAGCCGTAGCGAAACCCGTCAATCATATAAAAAAATGGATTGAAACGAGAGGCCTCGGCCCAGAATTCCGGCAGGGAGTGAATCGAATAGAACACGCCCGACAGGAATGAGAACGGCATGATGAAATAGTTCTGGAAGGCCGCCAGATGCTCGAACTTGTCGGCCATGATGCCGGCAATCATGCCCAGGGCCGCAAGACAGGCACCGGACAGGAGCAGCATCACGATCAACTGCAGGGGCTGCGCGATCGGCAAAGGCACGAAGAGCCAGCCGATCCCGTACAGGCACAGCGCCACCAGCACCCCACGCAGCACGCCGGCCAGCACATAGGCGGCGAATATCTCGAAGGAGGACAGCGGCGACATCAGCAGGAAGACGATGTGGCCCATGATCTTCGACTGGGTCACGCTGGATGAGGTATTGGCGAAGGCATTCTGGATCACGCTCATCATGATCAGCCCGGGCACCAGAAAGGCGAGATAGCTGACCCCCTCGAACACCTGCAGACGCCCTTCCAGCACATGGCCAAAGACCAGCAGATAAAGCGCCGAGGTGATGACCGGGGACGTCACGGTCTGGCCGGCAACCTTGAGGAAGCGCCAGATTTCCTTGCGCAGCAGGGTGGTGAAGCCGACAGCGTTCCCGCTATCCATTGCCGGGCCCTCCGGTCAGTTCGACAAAGATGTCCTCCAGCTTCGGCTCGCGCATTTCGATATCCACCAGGCGCAGGCCGCTGGCGCGCAGGACATCCAGGACGTCACCAACCCGCTGCTCCTCTCGGTGTACCCGCAGCTCCATGACGTCGCCCTCGCGAAACTGGAGCATGGCTTCAAGCTGCGGACCCAGGGTTCCCTGCCCTTCGGTGCGCAGGCGCATGACCCGGTAGGGATGTCGCCCGAGCAGGTCCTGCTTGTCTTCCAGCGCCAGCAGCTCGCCGTGGTCGAGGATGGCGATGCGCTCGCACAGGGCCTCGGCTTCCTCCAGGTAATGGGTGGTCAGCACGATGGTGTGACCCTCGCGATGCAGCCGCCGGGTGAAGCTCCAGAGCGCGCGCCGGAGCTCGACGTCCACGCCCGCCGTCGGTTCATCCAGAATCACCACCGGCGGCTTGTGCACCAGGGCCTGGGCGATCAGCACCCGCCGTTTCATGCCACCGGAAAGCTGGCGCAGCTTGGAACGCCGCTTGTCAGCCAGATCCAGCGCATTCAGCAGCTCTTCGGTCCAATCCGCCACTTCGGCAGGACGCCGACCGAAATAGCCGGCCTGCAGGCGCAACAGTTCCTCGACCGTGAAAAACGGGTCATAGACCAGTTCCTGCGGCACCACACCCAGATGGGCGCGCGCCGCGCGGTACGCGGTGACCGTGTCATGTCCCATCACCGCCACATGCCCGGCATCCTTGCGCACCAGTCCTGCGATGATGCTGATCAGGGTCGATTTGCCCGCACCATTGGGTCCGAGCAGACCGAAGAATTCCCCCTGCTCGATGCGGAAACTGACGCCCTTCAGGGCATGCAGCGCGCCGTAGCGCTTGTGCACGGAATCGATATCCAGCGCGGCGGTCATTTAGAATCAGTTCTCGGGCGGACGCGGATTGTACTTGCATTTGCCTGTGCCATCTCCCACTTCGGCACCGGCCCTTCGCCGCCCCCAGCCGCAACCAAGACCTATGTTCGAATCCATCCTGGCCGTGATAGGCGGCCTCGTTCTGCTCACCTGGAGCGCTGACCGTTTCGTGCACGGCGCAGCCAGTCTGGCGCGCATTCTCGGCGCACCACCGCTGCTCATCGGCATCACCATCATCGGCATCGGCACCTCGGCGCCGGAGGTGCTGGTGTCGATCAGCGCCTCGCTCAGCGGCGCGCCCAATCTGGCCGTGGGCAATGCGTTGGGATCCAATATCACCAATATCGCGCTGGTACTGGGCCTGACGGCCCTGATTTCGCCACTGGCGGTGCACTCGGGCATCCTGCGCCGGGAGCTGCCGCTGGTACTGATCATCAGCCTGCTGGCGATGTGGCTGTGCCATGACCTGGTCCTGAGCCGCGCCGAGGGTCTCTTGCTGTGCGCCGGCTTTCTTGCGGTGTTTGCCTGGATGATCCACCTCGGCCGCAGCGGCGCCAACGACGACCCCATGCTCAGCGAGATCGTCGCCCATGAGGCCGATGGCCTCCTGCCCAAGCACCGGGCCTGGCTGTGGGTCGGCGTCGGCCTGGTTCTCCTGCCAGTGAGCGCCCAGCTGCTGGTCTGGGGAGCCAGTCACATCGCCCGTGAATTCGGCATCAGCGAGCTGGTCATCGGCCTGACCGTCGTCGCTCTTGGCACCTCGCTGCCCGAGCTCGCCGCGGCTCTGGCCAGCGCCCGGCGACAGGAAGCCGACCTTGCGATGGGCAACGTGCTCGGCTCCAACATGTTCAATCTTTTCCTCGTCCTCGGCATACCGGGCGTGATAGCGCAGCCGGCGCTGGACCCGGAGGTGATGAGCCGCGACCTGCCCGTCATGCTGGGCCTGACCACAGCACTGTTCGTGATGGCCTGGGGCTGGCGTGGGCCAGGCCGCATCAACCGCGTCGAAGGCGGCCTGCTGCTGGCTACATTTGTCGTCTACGAACTTATACTGGCGCGCAGCATGAACCTGATTTGACTGCCCTGAATCCAGCTGAGCACGCATGAGCAATTTCATCCAGATGGGCCGCGGGGTCCTCACGATAGAAAGGGACGCGATCGATCTGCTGACCCAGCGCATCGACGCGGATTTCGGACGCGCCTGCGAGCTGATCCTGTCCTGCGCAGGACGGGTGGTGGTCACCGGCATGGGCAAATCCGGACACATCGGCAGCAAGATCGCAGCCACCCTGGCGAGCACCGGCACGCCGGCCTTCTTCATGCACCCGGGCGAGGCCAGCCATGGCGACCTGGGCATGATCGTCAAGGGCGATGTGGTCATCGCGCTGTCCTACTCCGGTGAGACCGCCGAGCTGCTCAGCCTGCTGCCGATCATCCGCCGTCGCGGCGTGCCCCTGATCGCGATGAGCGGCCGCCCGGAGTCCAGTCTGGCCCGGGAGGCCACCGTGCACCTCAATGTGGCGGTGGAGAAGGAGGCCTGCCCGCTGAATCTGGCGCCCACTGCCAGCTCCACCGCGACCCTGGCCATGGGCGACGCCCTCGCCGTCGCCCTGCTGGATGCGCGCGGCTTCACCGCCGAGGACTTCGCCCACTCGCATCCCGGCGGCAGCCTGGGTCGGCGCCTGCTGGTGCACGTGGAGGACGTGATGCACAGCGGCGAGGACGTTCCCGTGGTGCCCAGCGGGGCGCCGCTGGCAGAGGCCCTGCTGGAGGTCACCCGCAAGGGTCTGGGCATGACGGCCGTGGTTGACGGGCAGCAACGCATCCTCGGGGTCTTCACCGACGGGGATTTGCGCCGTGCGCTGGACCGCAACGCACACATGCACGACACCACGGTGGACGAGGTCATGAGCCGCGGGCCCAAGACCATCCGGGCCGAGCAGCTCGCGGTGGATGCGGTCACCCTGATGCAGGAGTTCAGCATCACCGCGCTGCTGGTGGCGGAGGACGACGGCCGCCTGCGCGGTGTGGTGCACCTGCACGACCTGCTCAAGGCGGGGGTCATCTGATGTCGCTGACCGCGCGTCTGGCCCGCCTGCAGCTCGTGATCTTCGATGTCGACGGCGTGCTCACCGACGGCCGGCTCTACCTCGGCCCGGACGGCCAGGAATGGCGCAGCTGCTCGGTGCGCGATGGACTGGGCCTGAAACTGCTCTCCCGCGCCGGCCTGCACACTGCGGTGATCAGCGGTCGCGGACCGGGCGGACTGGAAGACAGGCTGGACAATCTGGGGGTGAGGCACCGCTATTTTGGCCAGGACGACAAGCTGCCGCTGCTGCGAGAACTGCTCGCCCGCCTGCAGATCCCGGCGGAATGCGCGGCGATGGTCGGCGACGACACCCCGGACCTGCCGCTGTTCGAGGCCTGTGGCCTGGGTTTCTGCCCGGCCGATGCGCATGCCAGCGTGCTCGCCGCGGCGGACTGGGTCGCCCCAAGCCGCGGCGGCAGCGGCGCGGTGCGGGAGATCGCCGACCTGATTCTTGACGCCCGCGCATGAATCGGATGCCGACAGCTCCCCGCCTGGCAGCCATCCCGCTGCTGCTGATCCCGCTGATTCTGCTCGTGGTGGCCAGCCAGCTGCGCCAGCCGGTTCAGAGACCGGACCAGGACCTGCCGCAGCCACCTCCGGAGGCGGATTACTACCTGCGCGGCGCCGAGCTGAGCAGCATGGACGATAACGGCCAGCTGCTGTTTCGCGTCCAGGCGGCCAATGTGCTGCATTACCCCGACCAGAGCGTGCGCCTCGACACGGTCCAGGTGACCTACCTCAATGGCCCCTGGACCCTGACCGCCGACGCCGGTTTTCTGCCGCCGGGGGAACAGAATCTTCAGCTGAGCGGCAACGTCACCATGCGCGGTACACTGCGCACCGGCGAGCCGGTGGAACTGCGCACGCCGAACATCCTCATCGCCTTCGAACACAAGCGCATAGAGACCGAAGCCACCGTGCATATGAGCTCCACCGCGGTTGAGGCCACCGCCACCGGCCTGCGAACCGACCTGTCCGGCCAGGAACTGAAGCTGCTGGACGCCGTAACGGTGCGCTATGAACCCTAGAGCCCTGCTTCTGCCCCTGCTGCTTGTCCTGCTGCTCCAGCCCGCAGCAGCGCAACGCTCGCAGAACCGGCCAGCCTTTCTCGGCCAGGATCTGGCAGTACAGATCGAAGCCGACGAGGCCGAGCTCAGCGAACTGCGGGACACCAGCATCTACCGCGGCAACGTCACCCTGACCCGCGGCCCGCTCTCGATGCGGGGCGACGAACTGAAGATTCACCGTGACCCTGATTCCGGCCGGATCACCGCCACTCTGTCCGGACGCCCGGCCACCGCCACGCACAGAACGCCGGAAGACCCCGAGCCGGTCGTGGCCTCGGCCCAGCGCATCGTTTACGTCACCCAGGTCGAGATCCTGGAGCTGGCGGGTGACGCCCGCATCCAGCGCGGCGCCGATCAGCTGCAGGGCGATACCGTGCGCTACGACGTGGGCAATGCGCGCATCCAGGCCGATGGCGGCAAGGAAAGGGTGCGTATCGTGATCAACCCTCCGGCGAAAACGGGCGACGGACAAGCCCCATGAGCCTGACCGCCACGAATCTGGTCAAGCGCTATCGCCGGCGCACCGTGGTCAATGACGTCTCCCTGTCGGTCAGCCCGGGCGAGATCGTGGGCCTGCTCGGCCCCAACGGCGCCGGCAA
This sequence comes from Oceanococcus sp., assembly GCA_041632255.1. Lineage (GTDB taxonomy): Bacteria > Pseudomonadota > Gammaproteobacteria > Nevskiales > Oceanococcaceae > Oceanococcus. The sequence continues at coordinate 6,710 of JBFKIN010000125.1, forward strand.
GACCACCTCCTTCTACATGATGGTCGGACTGGTGCCGGCAGACGAAGGGCAGATCAGTGTTGGCGGCACCAACATCACCCACCTGCCCATGCATTCGCGGGCGCGCCTCGGCGTCGGCTACCTGCCGCAGGAAGCCTCCATATTCCGCAAGCTGACCGTGGCTGAGAACATCCTGGCCATTCTGCAGGTGCGCAAGGACCTGAACCGCGCCCAGCAGCAGGAAGAACTGGACAAGCTGCTCGAGGAACTGCACATCACCCACATCCGCGATGGACTCGGCATGAGTCTGTCGGGCGGCGAGCGGCGGCGCGCCGAGATCGCCCGCGCCCTGGCGGCGGCGCCGAAGTTCATCCTGCTGGACGAACCCTTCGCCGGTGTCGACCCCATCGCGGTCGGCGATATCCAGATGATCGTCAACCACCTGCGGGATCGCGGCATCGGCGTGCTGATCACCGATCACAACGTGCGCGAGACCCTGGGCATCTGCGGTCGCGCCTACATTCTTTCCGAGGGCCGTGTGATTGCCGACGGCCAGCCGCAGGACATCCTCGACAACGAGCAGGTGCGACAGGTCTATCTGGGCGAAGATTTCCGGATGTAGCCGCCCTCTGGCCCGCCAGACGGCCGGGACAGAGCCCGTGTCACCGGACAGCGCGAGGCGGCCTGACGCCGCGGTCCCCGTTCAGCCCGTCCCACCGGCACTCAGCGCAGCTCGGACCCCGGCGGCCGGGCAGACAGCTCGTAAAAGGCCTGACGCACGGCGACGCCATCATGCAGCACCCGATAGACCTGCTCGCTGATCGGC
>JBFKIN010000126.1:0-7453 GCA_041632255.1 Oceanococcus sp.
CGAGACGGTCTGTTCCATCATTGCGGCGGTGCGCGCTGACGGGGATGCCGCCCTGCTCGATTTTGCCCGTCGTTTCGATGCCGAACAGGCCGATTCGGTGGCTGACCTGGAGGTGCCGCGCGCGCAGTGGCGCGCCGCGCTAGCCGGCCTGCCCGACGATCAGGCTGGGGCCCTGCGCCTGGCCGCGGAGCGCCTGCGTCGCTACGCCGAGCGCCAGCGTGGCGAAAGCTGGGACTGGGAGGACGAGGATGGCTCGGTCCTGGGGCAGCGGGTCAGCGCCCTGGACAGGGTTGGCATCTATGTGCCCGGCGGCAAGGCCAGCTATCCGTCCTCCGTGCTGATGAACGCCATACCCGCCCGGGTCGCCGGGGTGGAAGAGATCATCATGACCGCGCCGGCACCGGCGGGGGCGCTGAACCCGCTGGTCCTGGCAGCGGCCGAATTGGCCGGTGTGGATCGGGTTTTCCGTCTCGGTGGCGCGCAGGCGGTCGCAGCGCTGGCCTATGGCACCGCGACCATTCCGGCGGTGGACAAGATCGTCGGTCCAGGCAATGCGTACGTCGCGGCGGCCAAGCGGGAAGTCTTTGGCCAGGTGGGTATCGACATGGTAGCCGGTCCATCGGAAGTCCTGATCATTTCCGATGGCAGCGTGGATCCGCGCTGGCTGGCGCTGGATCTGTGTGCGCAGGCCGAGCATGACGAACTGGCCCAATCCCTGCTGATCTCGCCCGACGGGGCACACCTTGATGCCGTGGCGCAGGCGCTGGACGCGGAACTGGCCACGCAGCCCCGGCGCGACATCATCGCAGCCTCCCTGGCCGGTCGCGGGGCCCTGATCCAGTGTCAGGACATCGACGAGGCCATCGGCCTGTCCAATCAGGTGGCGCCGGAACATCTGGAACTGGCTTTGGCCGATGCCGAGCAGCGACTCGCGCAGGTGCGACACGCAGGGGCGATTTTCGTCGGCGCGCGCAGCCCGGAAGCCATGGGTGATTACTGTGCGGGTCCCAATCACGTGCTGCCCACCGCGCGCACCGCGCGCTTCGCGTCGCCGCTCGGCGTCTACGACTTTCAGAAACGCTCCAGCGTGCTGCGGATTTCAGCCGCCGGTGCGCGACGCCTCGGGCCGGTGGCGGCCACGCTGGCGCGTGGTGAGGGTCTGGAAGCGCATGCGCGCTCGGCAGAAGTGCGGGCACAGGACGACTGATGGCGCGACAGCCTGCGGAGCTGCTGGCGCCGAATCTGGCGCGGCTGGCGGCATACAAGGCCCCGCCGCCGCGCTCAGGGATCAAGCTGGACGCCATGGAAAATCCCTATGTTCTGCCGCCGGAGCTGCGTGCGGCCTGGCTGAAACGCCTGGAAACGGTGGATTTCAACCGATATCCCGATGCCGGCGCCGCCGTGCTCAAGCAGGGCCTGGGCCAGCGCTTTCCCGCGCCGGCGGGCTGGGGGCTGCTGCTGGGCAACGGCTCGGACGAGATCATCCAGCTGCTGTGTCTGGCCGTGGCCCGGCCCGGCGCGGTGGTGATGGCGCCAGAGCCCAGCTTCGTGATGTACCGCCACCTCGCGCTGGCCTGCGGCCTGCGCTACGAGGGCGTGCCGCTGAGCGAGGATTTCACGATGGACACGGCCGGCTTTCTGGCCGCAGTGGAGCGCGAAAAGCCGGCACTGATCTTCCTCGCCCAGCCCAACAACCCCACCGGCAACGGTTTTGACCCGCAGGCCCTGCGGGCCATCTGTGAAGCCGCGCCCGGCCTGGTCGTCATCGACGAGGCCTACATCGCATTCGCTGACGGTGATTGCACGGCCCTGGCCGCGGAATTCGAGCATGTCCTGCTGATGCGCACCCTGTCCAAGTGGGGGCTGGCCGGACTGCGGCTGGGTTTTCTGCAGGGCCCGGCGCGCTGGCTTGACGAGGTGGACAAGCTGCGCCTGCCCTACAACGTGAACGTGCTGACCCAGGCCAGCGTGGTTTTTGCGCTGGAGCACGCCGCGGTGTTCGATCAGCAGGTGGTGACGCTGGTGGAGGAGCGCCAGCGGCTGGCGACGGCGCTGTCCGGGTTGCCGGATACGCGGGTGTATCCCAGCCAGGCCAATTTCCTGCTGGTGCGCCAGGAACCGGCGCGGGCGAGGAAGGTCTGGGAGGCGCTGGCCGACGCCGGCGTGATGATCAAGCAGCTGGACGGCGCGCACCCGGCCCTGGCCGGCTGCCTGCGGCCCAGCGTGGGCTTGCCTGAGGAAAATGACCGCTTGCTGGCAGTATGGCGGCAGGCGCTGAACTAGCAGGATCACCGCGAATGTTATACTTCGCGGCCGGGACGCCGCGCGCCCGGAGACACACGGGGAACCAGCGGTGTCTGCGCGTGCGGGGGCGTGGCGTACGCGGCATTCGTCAGGATGCCAAAGAACAATACCTAGTCTTAGGAGTAACGCGATGAGTTCTAATGGCGTGGATGTCGGCAAGCGCCGCTTCCTGACGCTGTCCGGTGTCGCCGTAGGCGGTGTCGGCGTCGGCGCCGCGGCCTGGCCATTCTTGGCCTCGATGGCCCCGAGCGAAAGGGCCAAGGCCCTGGGCGCGCCGGTGGAGGTGGATATCTCCAAGCTGGAGGCGGGACAGCTGCTGATCACCAACTGGCGTGGCAGCCCTGTCTGGATCGTGCGTCGCACGCCGGACATGCTGGATAACCTCAAGGCCGTCGAGGGCGAACTGCTCGACCCGGCGTCCGAGGAAGACCAGCAGCCCGAATATGCTCAGAACATGACGCGTTCGGTGAAGGACGAGGTCCTGGTCATGATCGGCCGCTGCACCCACCTGGGCTGCTCGCCGAAGTTCCGCCCGGAGTATCCCGCGCCGGATCTGGGCAAGGACTGGAAGGGCGGTTTCTTCTGTCCCTGCCACGGTTCCAAGTTCGATCTGGCCGGTCGCGTCTACAAGGGCGTGCCCGCGCCGCTGAACATGCCGGTGCCGCCGCACCGCTACGTCGGCGACAACACCATCATTGTCGGCGAAGATCCGGAGGTCGCATAACATGCCCATCGTTGCGAATCCCCACAAGACCACCGGCTTTCTCGGCTGGATCGATGACCGCTTTCCGCTCACCAAGATGTGGAAGGACCATGTAGCCGAGTACTACGCGCCGAAAAACTTCAATTTCTGGTACTACTTCGGCTCGCTGGCCATGCTGGTGCTGGTGAATCAGCTGATCACCGGGATCTGGCTGGCGATGCATTACAAGCCGGACGCGGCCCAGGCCTTCGGTTCCGTCGAATACATCATGCGTGACGTGCCCTGGGGCAATGTCCTGCGCTATCTGCATTCGACCGGGGCCTCGGCCTTCTTCATCGTCGTCTATCTGCACATGTACCGCGGATTGCTCTACGGCTCCTACCGCAAGCCGCGCGAGCTGATCTGGATCTTCGGCTGCCTGATCTACCTGGCCCTGATGGCCGAGGCCTTTGCGGGCTACGTCCTGCCCTGGGGTCAGATGTCCTACTGGGGTGCGCAGGTGATCATTTCGCTGTTCGGCGCCATTCCGGTGGTCGGCGAAGATCTGGTGATCTGGATCCAGGGCGACTATGTGCCCTCCGATGCGACCCTGAACCGTCTGTTCGCGCTGCATGTCGTGGCGATTCCCTTTGTCCTGGTCGGTCTCGTCATCGCTCACCTGATGGCTCTGCACGAGGTGGGCTCGAACAACCCTGACGGCATCGACATCAAGAAGAACAAGGACGAGAACGGCGTGCCGCTGGACGGCATTCCCTTCCATCCGTACTACACGGTGAAGGATCTGTTCGGTGTGTCGGTCTTCCTGGCCATCTTCCTCACGGTGGTCTTCTTCCTGCCCGAGGTCGGGGGACTGTTCCTGGAGAAACCGAACTTCACCGAGGCGAATCCGTCGGTGACGCCGGAGCACATCGCGCCGGTGTGGTACTTCACGCCGTTCTACGCGATGCTGCGCGCGGTGCCGAGCAAGCTGGGCGGCGTGATCGTCATGTTCGGCGCGGTAGCCATCCTGTTTGCGCTGCCCTGGCTGGACCGTAGCCCGGTCAGGTCGATTCGCTACAAAGGACCGATCTTCAAGTTCGCGGTGTTGATGTTCTCGATCAGCTTCGTGGTGCTGGGCTGGCTGGGACTTGAAGCGCCTTCCGAGGGCAAGACCCTGGCCGCGCGGATCTTCACCATCATCTACTTCGCGTTCTTCATCCTGATGCCGTTCTATACCAGGATGGAGCCGACCAAGCCGGAGCCGGCGAGGGTGACAGAATGAAGCAGCTGATCACGGCATTGACGCTCCTGGGTGCGAGCGCCTCGGTCTACGCGGCCGGCGGTGGTGCGCTGTACGACTTCACCGCCGATACCGGCAACGAAGCGTCCGTGCAGCGCGGCGCGCGCAATTTCATGAACTACTGTTCCGGTTGCCACTCGGTGAAGTATCTCCGTTACAACCGGCTGGCCCGGGACAACGACATTCCCGAAAGCCAGCTGGGCGCGCTGATGTTCACCTCCGACAAGCCGGGCGACACCATAGTCACCGCGATGCCGGCGGAGCAGGCGGCGAAATGGTTCGGGCAGGCCCCGCCGGATCTGAGCTTGACCACCCGGGCGCGCGGCGAAGACTGGGTCTACAGTTTCCTGAAGACCTTCTACCTGGATTCGTCCAAGGCCACGGGTGTCAACAACAAGCAGTTGCCGGGCGCCTCGATGCCGCATGTACTGGGTGGCCTGCAGGGCTATCAGGTGCTGCACAAGGAAACCGCGCCGGGCGAGTCGGCCGATGCCCACGGCGACGGCCATGCGGGTCCGAGCTTCGAACTCGCCGTCGAGGGTTCCATGGACGAAAAGGCCTATGACGATTTCGTCAGCGACCTGGTCAATTTCCTCGCCTACGCCGCCGAGCCGGGCAAGAAGGAGATGCATGATCGCGGTTTCTGGGTCCTGCTCTACCTGCTGTTCCTGATTCCGCTGACCTACCTGATCAAGCTGGAGTTCTGGAAAGACGTGCATTGAGATGCCGGGGTCGGGCTGCCGTAAGCCGGCAGTCCGACCCTGCGCTCGCGCGTTTCCGCCCCTCGCATGATTCCCCGCAAGCCCTATCTGCTCCGGGCCATGGTCGAATGGGCCGAGGATAATGCCCTCACCCCGCTCATCGCCGTGGACGCCACCGTTGCGGGCGTCCAGGTGCCGGCCGGCTACGTCGAGGATGGCCGGATCACCCTCAACATCGGCTTCAGCGCCCTGAACCAACGGCAGATCAGCAATGAGCTGGTCAGCGGTCACGCCCGCTTCGGCGGACGCAGTGAATACCTGGAAGTGCCACTGTCCGCGATTTCCGCACTGGTGGTGCGGGAGACCGGCGAGGGGATGGTCTTCCCGGAAGAAGAGGTGCCGCCGCCAGACGGCCCTGCCCCGGATGATGGCGCGCCGCCGGATGATGATTCCAGGCCGCCGCGCGGTCGGCCCAAGCTCAAGCTGGTCAAGTAGACAGGCGCGGCGGCGGGATCCGGCGACAGACGCCGGTCGGCCGACTAGCTTCGCGACCCGGCCGGCTCAGGCGGGAAGCCTTTGCCCGGATTGAGTATGCCGGCGGGGTCGAAGACCCGCTTCAGTCCACGCATCAGTTCGATGCTGGCAGCGTCGAGTTCACGATCGATGAAGGCTCGCTTGGCCAGGCCCACGCCGTGTTCGCCGGACAGGCTGCCCCCCAGGCTCAGGACCAGGGCAAAGACCTCGTCCAGGCAGGTGTCCAGCGCTTCAAGCTGCCCGGGCTTGGCCGGGTCGGCGAGCAGGTTGACATGCACATTGCCGTTGCCCGCGTGGCCGAAGTTCACGATGGGCAGGCCGAATCGGTCGGACAGGGCCTCCAGGCCGCCCACCAGGGCTGCCAGGCGGGAAACCGGCACCACGACGTCCTCATTGACTTTCTTCGGCGCCAGGCTGCGCAGGCAGGGTGACAGCGCCTTGCGCGCCTGCCACAGCGCCCGGGCCGCGCCAGCATCCCGCGCGACCGACCACTGCAGGCAGTCGGGGCCGGCGGCTCGTTTCAGCGCGTCCATGTCGGTTTCCAGTCGCTCGGCTTCTCCGTCCAGGTCGATCAGCAGCAGTGCACCGGTCTCGGCCGGGAGGTCATTGATGCCTCCCTGTCGCATCACCAGCCTGACCGCTGTGCCATCCATGAACTCCAGCGCGCATGGGCGGATCGGCTGCGCCATCAGCCGGGACACGGCTTGCGCCGCTGCTGCGACGTCTGCGAAGGCCGCCCGCGCGCTGTATCGAGCCGGTGGCAGGGGGTGCAGCAAAAGGGTCGCTTCGGTGATCAGGGCCAGGCTGCCCTCGGAGCCGACCAGAAGGCGGGTCAGATCGTAGCCCACCACGCCCTTGGTCGTGCGGCCGCCGGTGTGGATGATTTCCCCCCGGCCGGTGACCGCGGTGAGACCCAGGGTGCTCTCCCGGCAGGTGCCGTATTTGACGGCGCGAGGGCCTCCGGCATTGCAGCCCAGATTCCCGCCCACGCTGGAGAAGTCGGCGCTGGTGGGGTCCGGCGGCCAGAACATCCCCGCCTCGCCGGCCCGGCGCTGCACGGCGCCGTTGCTTGTGCCCGCTTCGCAGCGCAGGTAGCGATCCTCGGGGGCGAATTCGAGTATCCGGTTCATACGCTCCAGACTGAGTACAACGCCGCCGGCATCGGGCACCGTGGCGCCGACCGTGTTGGTCCCGGCGCCGCGGCTGACCAGCGGAATCCGCTCGCGCTGGCAGAAGGCGGTGACGGCTGCGACATCGGCGGTCGACCCGGCCAGCACGACGGCTTCGGCCCTGCCCTGCATGCGGCTGTTGTCGTAGCCGTAGCAGAGCAGTTCGGCCGGGTCGGTCAGCAGCTGATCGGGCGGCAGCAGCGTGGCCAGCTTGCGGAGCTGTTCCGGGCTCATGAGGCGTCGAAGGCGTTGGGAATCCAGCGCAGGCCGTCGCCGTCCAGGGCGACCACATCGAAGCGCAGAGGGTGTTCAAACCAGTCCGGGTGGCGGCTGAGCCACTGACGGGTGGCTGCCAGGATGCGTTGCTGCTTGTGCGCGGTCACCGTGGCGGCGGCGTCGACCAGCCCCCCGGCGGCGCGACTGCGGACTTCGACCACAACCAGCTCTCCGGCGTCCTGCATGATGAGATCCAGCTCGCCGAGCCGACAGCGCACGTTGGTGGCCAGACAGCGCAGACCCTGCGCCTCCAGGTGGCGGCGGGCGGCGTCCTCGGCGGCGCGCCCATCAGACCTCATGAGGCCCGGGCGGTATCCGCCTGCTGCGACAGTGCCTGCGGTCGGCCCTGTTCGAAGCGGGCGCAAGGCAGTTGGCGCACAATGCGCTGGCCTTCCCGCAACAGTTCGCCGGTGGCGCCCGCGATCTGCGGCAGTTGCTCCCAGTTGGCATTGCGCAGGGCGCTGGCCAGCAGGTAGGCATCGTTGCC
>JBFKIN010000127.1:0-7449 GCA_041632255.1 Oceanococcus sp.
AGCCAGGCTTGCGGCATCGATCTGGGGCTGCCCGGCGTGCTGCCGGTGCTCAATGCACAGGCCGTGGCCATGGCGGTGAAGTTTGGCCTGGCCGTGGATGCACAGATCGCCGAGCGCTGCGTCTTCGCCCGCAAGCATTATTTCTACCCGGACCTGCCCAAGGGCTACCAGATTTCCCAGTACGAGCTGCCCATCGTGGCGAACGGCCAGCTGGAGATTCCGGGCGCTGACGGGCACAACAAGACCATCCGCATCCTGCGTGCTCACCTCGAGGAAGATGCCGGCAAATCGGTGCACGAGGGTTTTGCCGAGGCGACCGGTGTGGACCTCAACCGCGCCGGCACACCGCTGATCGAGGTGGTCAGCGAGCCGGACCTGCGCTCTGCCGGAGAGGCGGTGGCCTACCTGAAGAAGCTGCACGCGCTGGTTCGCTACCTGGAAATCTGCGATGGCAACATGCAGGAGGGGTCCTTCCGCTGTGACGCCAATGTTTCGGTGCGACCGTCTGGCCAGAGCGAACTGGGCACCCGCACCGAAACCAAGAATCTGAACTCCTTCCGTTTCGTGGAGAAAGCCATCGAGTTCGAGGTCGAGCGTCAGATCGACCTGCTGGAAGGCGGCGGAACCGTGGAGCAGGAAACCCGGCTGTTCGACCCGGACAAGGGTGAGACCCGCACCATGCGCAGCAAGGAAGAGGCGATGGACTATCGCTACTTCCCCGACCCCGATCTGCTGCCGGTCGTCTGTGATGAGGCCTTCGTCGAAAGCATTCGGGGCTCCCTGCCGGAATTGCCCGACGCTCGCGCCGCGCGCTTCGCGCAGGATTTCGGCCTGGGTGAAGAACTGGCCGAGGCCCTGGCCAGCGATCGCGACATGGCGGACTACTTCGAGGCACTGGTGGCTGATCTGGGCAGCGAGCATGCCCGTCTGGCGGCCAACTGGATGAACGGTGAACTCAGCGCGGCGCTGAACGAGGCCGCGCTGGAAGTGCGCGACAGCCGGGTCGCTGAGGCGGCCCTGGCCGGACTGCTGCGCCGGGTCATCGACAACACCATTTCCGGCAAGATCGCCAAGGACGTGTTCGCCGCCATGTGGGCGGGCGAGGGCGAGGCCGACGCGATCATCGAGGCGCGGGGACTCAAGCAGATCACCGATACGGGCGCGATCGAGGGACTGGTGGATCAGGTCATCGCCGACAGTCCCGAGCAGGTGGCCCAGTACCGCGCCGGCAAGGACAAGGTCTTCGGCTACTTCGTCGGCCAGGTGATGAAATTGTCCAAGGGCAAGGCCAACCCCGGCGAAGTCAACCGGCTGCTGAAAAGCAAGCTGTGAGCGGGCGGCTGTGGCGGCTGGAGGTGCCCGGGCAACCGCTGCGAGGTGCCTATGTGAGCCTGGGCCAGGATTGGCCGGCGCTGGTCACCGACCGCAACTACACCGCTGACGAGGCCGGCCTGCTGGGGCAGGCGCTGACGGCCATGCCTTTGCTGCTGCAGCACCTGAAGCGGGCGGCCCGGCTGAGCCTGCAGATCAGTCAGGCCGGTCCGCTCAAGCTGCTGGCGGTGCAGGGCAGCACTGAAGGTGCGGTTCGTGGCCTGATCAAGACGCTGGACGGCGCCGTGGACCCGGCCACGCTGTCGGGACAACTGGCCGTGACCCTGGAACCAGCAGACAGCCGGCAGCGCTTCCAGGGCATCGTGCCGCTGGATGGCGGCGGCCTCGCCCATTGGCTGACCAGTTATTTCGAACGCTCCGAACAGATTCCGACGCGCCTGCTGCTCTGTGCGAACGGGCAGCAGGCGGCCGGCATCATGCTGCAGCAGTTGCCTGGCGAGGAAGCGTCGACCGACTGGATCGCCGCAGTCGATGCCATCGATGTGGATCTGCTGCCGCCCGAGCCAGGTGAGTGGCTTTCGACCATGCTGGGTTTCGACCTCCGGGTCGATCAGTCGCCCAGAACGACTGTGATCAGTTGCCAGTGTTCGTCGGCCAGCGTGGGCAGCATGCTGCACGGTCTGGGACGCACAGAGGTGGAACAATTGCTGCAGGAGCAGGGGCAGGTCGAGGTGGAATGCGGCTTCTGCGGGCAGAAGTACGCTTTTGACCCCACACAGGTCGAGGCCCTGTTTTCCGAAGGGCCGCCGCCGAAGCGGCCAAACTAGGAGATTTGCATGCGCGTTGGACTGGTGGTCGATTCGGCTTGCGACCTGCCCGATGAATGGCTGAAGGACAATCACCTGGAAATCCTGCCCATTGGCATCCGGGTTGATGGGGATTCGGTGGTGGATCGACATGACAGCACCGCGTCCCTGGAGTTCTACCGTCACCATATCGGTGACAAGGGGCACAACGCCGAGTCCGTGCCGTACAGCACCGAGCAGATCTGCGAGCTGTTCATGGGCCGGCTGGTGACCGAGTTCGACTTCGTCTTCTGCCAGACCATCACCCGTTCGCGCAGCCCGATCTACGAAAACGCCACCAAGGCCTCGTTCTCGATCCTTTCGGAGTATCACGGCGCGCGCAGGGACGCTGGCGTGCCGGGGCCGTTCGCCCTGCGGGTCATGAATACGGGCAGCCTGTTCGCGGGACAGGGCGTGCTGGCCGCGGAGACCCTGCGCATGATCCGCAAGGGTCTGGGGCCGAACGCCATCCGTCAGCGACTGGAGTCGCTGATCGACGGCGTGCGCGCCTACGCCATCCCGCCGGATCTCTATTACCTGCGCGCCAGAGCCCGCAAGAAGGGTGATCGCAGCGTGTCCCTGGTGGGTGCGGCCCTGGGGTCGGCACTGGACATCAAGCCCATTCTGTGTGGCTATGCGGACGAAACCCGGCCGGTGGCGAAGGTGCGCGGGTTTGACGCGGCGGTCGAAAGGTTGTTCGATTACGCGGCGGAACGGGTCAGTCAGGGGCTGCTCAGTCCGTATGTGGTGGTCAGTTATGCCGGAGCACTGGACGCGCTGAAAGCCATGCCGGGTTTCATCAGGCTGCAACAGGCCTGTCGGACCGCCGAGGTGGAACTGCTCTGCAGCGTCATGAGCGTGACAGGCGGCGTGAACCTGGGGCCGGGCGCTGTCAGCCTGGGACTGATCGCCGAGCCACACGAGTTCGGCTGAGACAAGCACTGCCGAGGTGTTGGGGGAGACCGGGGGCTACGCCCCTGGGAGCAAGGAGCCGCAATCCGCCGGGACGGGGGTTGCGGCTTCCTTATGACAGCGCGCCGGGCTGTGGCGGCTGGAGAAATCCGTTCGCCGGTGCCATAACATACAGCCCTGCTCAATGCGCTGGCGCGCGGGTATACTGCCCCGTTTTCGCCTTCGGGCATGCCGAAGCACAGGCGCCGCCGAGACCGAGGAGATCATGACGAATTCCACCGCCCCCGCCGAGTTCCTGGGGCATCCCAGGGGACTCTACGTCTGCTTTGCCACCGAATTGTGGGAGCGCTTCTCCTTCTACGGGATGAAGTATCTGCTGCTGCTGTACCTCACCAAGTACCATCTGTTCCGCGATGAAGACGGTCTGGGTGTACTGGCCTCCTACGCTGCGCTTGTCTATGCGCTGCCGGTGATCGGCGGCATGCTGGCCGACCGTTATCTGGGTATGCGCAAGGCGGTCACCTTCGGCGCGATCCTGCTCTGTTTCGGGCACCTGGGCATGGCCTGGGAGGGCGAGCAGGCCCGGCTGGTTGATGGCGTCGTGGTCCAGGATACGGACGCCCTGCAGGTCTTCTATTTCTCGCTGGCGCTCATCGTGGTCGGTGTCGGCTTTCTCAAGCCGAACATCTCCACCATCGTGGGTCGACTGTATGCGCCCGGTGATCCGAGACGCGACGGCGGTTTCACCATCTTCTACATGGGCATCAATATCGGCGCCTTCACGGCCACGCTCCTGTGCGGCTATCTGGGCGAAACCTACGGCTGGTCCTGGGGGTTCGGCGCCGCCGGCATCGGCATGCTGATCGGCCTGCTGACCTTCCTGCTCGGGCAGAAGCACCTGCAGGGCCACGCCGAACCGCATGATCCGGCGCTGCTGCGCGAAAAGATGTTCGGCCCCGTGTCGCGCGAGTGGCTGATCTACATGGCAGCGCTGGGTTCGCTGTTCGTGGTCTGGCAGATGGTGCAGTTCGAGGCGGTGGTGCATCAGACCCTGAACGTGCTGTCCCTGGGCGTACTGAGCTGGCTGGTGTGGTATCTGGCGACGCGCTGTGATGCGGAGCAGCGCGGACGGATGATCGTGCTGGCGACCCTGACCATTTTCAGCGTGGTGTTCTGGGCGCTGTTCGAGCAGTCGGCCGCCAGCATGACCCTTTACGCGGACCGGGTGCTCGACCGAGAGGCTTTCGGTGTCACTTTCACCGCAGCGCAGCTGGGTTCGCTCAATGCCCTGTTCATCTTCCTGCTCGCGCCGTTTTTCGCCTTGCTGTGGCAGGCCCTGGGCCGACGCGGCTGGGATCCGAGTCCGCCGATGAAGTTCGTGCTCGGCATCGCCCAGGCCGGTCTGGGCTTTGGTGCGCTGGTGGTTGGCGCCAGCATGCCGGATGAGGCGGGCAAGGTCGCCCTGATCTGGTTCGTGCTGGCCTATTTGCTGCATACCACCGGGGAGCTGTGTCTGTCGCCGGTCGGTCTGTCCGCCGTGACCAAGCTGGCAGTGCCCAGCGTGGTCGGCGTCATGATGGGCGCCTGGTTCCTGGCCACGGCCTATTCGGAGTTCATCGCCGCACAGCTGTCCAAGCTGGCCACCGTCGATACTGCGGGCGGGCAGGTCACGGATATCGCCGCCGCCCGTGCCATCTACACCAGCCTGTTCGAGAAGCTGCTCTGGATTGGCCTGGGAACGGCCGGCATTCTGCTGCTGCTGGTGCCCGTGCTCAAGCGCAAGATGGGGCACGCAGCCGAGACCCTGCATGGCCAGGCTCACCTTGTCACCGAGCCGGTATCCAGGGAATCGGCATGAAGCGCCTGGTTCTGCTCGTCTCCGCCGCTCTGGTGGCGGGTTGCGCCGCGCTGATGGGGCTGACCGGTCATGCCGACGAGGCGCGGGCATTCCTGGACGCGGTCGACAGCCGCCTGCGGGTGCTTTCGCAGGAGTCGGCCAAGGCCGCCTGGGTGCAGGCGACCCACATTACCGAGGACACCCAGTTCCTGGCCGCCAAGGCATCGGAGCGACGGCTGGAGTACCTGTCATCGGCGGCGCGCGAGGCGCGCCGATTCGACCGCAATCAGCTGGATGCCCAGGCCGCGCGCGCGCTGATGCTGCTGGAGCGCAAGTCCGCCGTTCCCGCGGATTCGGAGTTGCTGTCCGAATTGACCCGCCTGAGTTCACGCTTGGAAGCCCTGTATGGCAGCGGTCGCTACTGCCCGCCCGGTGTCGAACCGGGCGCGTCGCAGTGTCGCCGTCTGGGGGAGCTGGAAGAGGTGCTGGCCAGCAGCACCGATCCGGCAGAACTGCAGGAGGCGTGGGAAGGCTGGCACGGGATTTCGCCGCCGATGCGGGATGACTATGCCCGTTTCGTCGAGTTGCAGAACATTGGCGCCCGGGAACTGGGCTACGCGGATGCCGGGGCCTACTGGCGGGCCGGTTACGACATGCCGCCGGATGAGTTCGAACAGGTGGTCGAGGGCCTGTGGCAGGAGGTCCGGCCTCTGTACCAGTCGCTGCACTGCTTTGTCCGTGCAGAGCTTGTTCAGGAGTATGGCGATGAGCTGGTGCCGGCTGACGGTCCGATTCCGGCTCATCTGCTGGGCAACATGTGGGCCCAGCAGTGGAGCGAGATTTACCCGCGGCTCACCCCGTATCCCGGGCAGCCGCCGCTGGATGTGAACAGCGGCTTGAAGCGTCAGGGTTACGATGCCGTGAAGATGGTGCGGCAGGCCGAAGGCTTCTACCGCGGTATCGGCTTTCCGGCCCTGCCGGAGAGCTTCTATCGCCACTCGATGTTCGTCCAGCCGGCGGGACGCGAAGCGGTCTGTCATGCCAGCGCCTGGGATATCGACCTGCGTGGCGATGTGCGCATCAAGATGTGCATCCAGCCGAACGAAGAGGATCTGCGGACGATCTATCACGAGCTTGGCCACATCTACTACTACCTGGCCTATAACGCGCTGCCGGTGCTGTTCCAGCGCGGCGCCCACGACGGCTTCCACGAGGCGGTGGGTGATACGGTGATGCTGTCGCTGATGACCCCGGCCTATCTGGCATCCATCGGTCTGGTCGACCGCGCCAGCAGCGCGCCCGAGGCGGTCATCAATCAGCAACTCAAGATGGCCATGGACAAGGTGGCCTTCCTGCCTTTCGGCCTGCTGGTGGACAAGTGGCGCTGGCAGGTGTTTTCAGGGGAGGTGCCGCCGGAGCGCTACAACGCAGCCTGGTGGGAGCTCAAGCGCCGCTATCAGGGCGTGGCGCCGCCACGGGCGCGCCCGGCGGAGGCCTTCGATCCGGGCGCCAAGTACCACATTCCCGGGGACACCCCCTATATGCGCTACTTCCTGGCCCACATCATGCAGTTCCAGTTCTACGCCGCGATGTGCGATGCCGCGGGCCACGCTGGGCCGCTGCACGAATGCAATTTCGCGGGTAGCGAAGCCGCCGGAGAGCGGATGTGGGCTACGCTGCAGGCCGGTCAGAGCCAGCCCTGGCCGCAGACCATGCAGATTCTCACCGGCGGGCGAGAGATGGATGCCCGGCCGCTGCTGCGCTATTTCGCGCCGCTGCGTGAATGGCTGGACGCGCAGAACCAGGGGCGGGCCTGCGGCTGGTAGCCCTTCACATTTTCTTGCTGCCAGGGCCGCCACCCTGAGGGGGCCTATCAAGCAGCAGGAGGTGCTGCATGCAGCCGATTTCGTCCGGAAGTGCTCCGTTGCCCCTGCCGGGGCTGGAGCTCAGCGCGAGTCCGCCCGCCGAGGTGCAGCGTGAGGCAGAGCAGGCGGCTCAGTCGCAAAGTGCGCCGGTGCCGGCCAGCGAGCAAAGCGCCGCCGAGCAGCAGGAGCGTCGGCTTGAAGCAGGGGAGACCCGAGGCCAGCAGCTGGACGTGCGCGCGTAGCCAACATGCTGTCCGCACTGGGGCCCGCCGCGGCGCTGTCTCCTGGCGGCGGTCTGGATACCACCCGGCCGCCAGGGGCGTCTGCGGCACCTGAGGGCGAGGAGGCCGAGCAACTGGCCGAACTGCGCAACGTTGATCGCCGCGTGCGCGCTCATGAGCAGGCCCACGCCGCGGTGGGCGGCGCCCATGCGGGCGCGCCGCGCTACGAATTCGAGCGCGGGCCGGACGGCGTGATGTACGCGGTGGCTGGCGAGGTGCGCATCGACACCACGCCCGTGCCCAACGACCCGCAGGCCACGATAGAGAAAATGGATACCGTGATTGCGGCGGCGCTGGCGCCCATGGACCCTTCGCCACAGGACCGTCAGGTGGCTGCCGAGGCCAGGCGGGAACGTCAGCGGGCGGTGATGGAGGCC
>JBFKIN010000128.1:0-7381 GCA_041632255.1 Oceanococcus sp.
GACGCGCGCGCTGTCATCGGTTGCCGGGGCGGGCGGCGGCACGTCCAGTGGCGACGTGACCACCGGCTCCTGTCCCGCTCGGGACGACACTGCCGGTCCGGACACCGCCGCCGGCGAATGGGCCGTCACCGGCTCGGGACACTCCGGCGCCGGCGCGCCCCGCGGCCGCCAGAGGCTCAGCCCCAGCTCCGCCAGATGCGCCCGGCTGTAGCTCACTCAGACGGTCTCGCCGATCTGCGGATGGACCTTGCCCCCGACCTGTTCGAGTCGATTCAGGGCGTGAACGTAGGCCTTCGCCGAAGCCACGACTATGTCGGTATCCGCTCCCTGCCCGTTCACGATGCGCCCCCGGCGGCCCAGGCGCACGGTCACCTCGCCCTGGGCATCCGTACCCTGGGTGATGGCGTTCACCGAGAACAGCTGCAGTTCAGCGCCGCTGTTGATGATCTGCTCGATCGCCTGAAAGGCGGCATCGACCGAACCGTCGCCACTGGCGTGTGCGCGCCGGCTCTCGCCATCCACCAGCAGCTCGACATCGACCATGGGCGCGGCTTCCGTCGAGGCGTTGAAAGTCAGGGACTTGAGACTGATGCGGTCGTCTGCCTGAACCACATCGCTGACCAGGGCGTGCAGGTCCTCGTCGAAGATCTCGTGCTTCTTGTCCGCCAGCAGCTTGAAGCGCTGGAATGCCGCATCGAGTTCGGTCTGGTGCTCCAGCTTGATGCCCAATTCCTCCAGCCGGGTCCGGAAGGCATTCCGCCCGGAATGCTTGCCCAGCACGATGTGCTGGTGGGACCAGCCCACATCCTCGGCGCGCATGATCTCGTAGGTCTCCCGGCTTTTGATCACGCCATCCTGATGAATGCCGGATTCGTGGGCGAAGGCATTGGCCCCGACCACCGCCTTGTTCGGCTGCACCGGGAAACCGGTCACGCCAGACACCAGGCGTGAACAGGTCATGATCTGGCTGGTGTCCAGTCCGTGATCGCATTGGAAGACATCCTGGCGGGTACGCACCGCCATGGCGATCTCCTCCAGCGCTGCATTGCCGGCCCGTTCGCCCAGACCATTGATGGTGCATTCAACCTGACGTGCGCCATTGAGCACCGCCGACAGGGAGTTGGCCACGGCCAGGCCCAGGTCATTGTGACAGTGCACGGAAAACACGGCCTTGTCCGAATTCGGCACGCGCTCGCGCAGATCGCGAATCAGCGCGCCGAACATGTGCGGCAGGGTGTAGCCCACCGTGTCGGGCACGTTGATCGTGGTCGCACCGGCGTCGATCACCGCTTCGATCACCCGGCACAGGAAATCCGGCTCGGAACGCCCCGCATCCTCGGGCGAGAACTCGATGTCATCGGTGAACTGCCGGGCCAGCTTGACCGCGCCGACCGCAGCCTCGATCACCGCATCGGGCTGCATGCGCAGCTTGTCCCGCATGTGGATGGGCGAGGTGGCGATGAAGGTGTGGATGCGCCGACGCTGCGCGGGCTTCAGCGCCTCGGCCGCGCGCTCGATGTCACCGGGGCTGGTCCGGGCCAGCGAGCAGATCGTGCTTTCGCGCACGGCCTCGGCCACCGCCCGCACGGACTCGAAGTCTCCGGGACTGGCAATGGCGAAACCGGCTTCGATGACGTCGACCCGCATCCGCTCCAGCGCCTTGGCGATGCGAACCTTCTCATCTCGGGTCATGGACGCGCCGGGGCTCTGCTCGCCGTCGCGCAAGGTGGTGTCGAAGATGATCAGACGCCCGGCGTCTGCATTGGAAGAAGAAACTTGCTGATTCATGGCCTCATCCTGCTGATCATGAGGTAAAGACAAAAAGACGGTCAGGTGGTTGCGGCGCCCCACCCAGGCGCGTTTCGTTATCTGCCCTCAGGGCAGAAGTCGTTCCGCGAGCAGCAGGAGGCCGCGACCCGAGCGGGCGGGCCGAGACGAGATCAAGGTGGCGGACTGCGTCTTCATTGCGCCGAAGTATCGCCCATGCATCTCAGGATTCCAAGTCGGCGGAGGCGCGCTTGCGCTTCTGACGCAGCATCAGCAAGGGACCCGACAGGGTGTAGATCAGCGCAAAACCGAACAGGACCCGGGGCGGGTCGATGGCAATCAGCACGAACAGACTGACCATGATCAGCACATAGGCGAAAGGCACCCGCTCGGACAGCTTGAGATCCTTGAAGCTGCGATAGCGTACGTTGCTGACCATGAGCAAGGCCGCCGACAGGGTGACCACGAGGGCGACCAGGGCGAGGTCTTCGCCGGCCAGGCCGAAATCGTGCGCGGCCCAGACAAAACCCACGGTCAGCGCGGCTGCGGTCGGACTGGGCAGGCCGAAAAAATAACCCTTGTCACCATCCGCAGCGACATAGACATTGAAGCGGGCCAGGCGCAGCGCCGTCGCGGCGACATAGATGAAGGCGGCGAGCCAGGCGATCTTGCCGCCCAGCCAGATCTGCCCGGCCAGATGCTCCAGGGACCAGGTATAGATGACCAGCGAGGCCGCCAGACCGAAGGTGACAAGGTCGGCAAGAGAGTCGTATTCCTTGCCGAAATCGCTCTGGGTATTGGTCAGCCGCGCAACCCGACCATCCAGCGCGTCGGCGAACATCGCGGCGAATACGGCGATGGCGGCGGCCGAGAAATTGTCGCGGATGGCCGCGACAATGGCATAAAAGCCCCCGAAAAGGGTCGCGGTCGTGAACAGATTGGGCAGCAGGTAAATGCCCTTGCGACGCTTGTGTGTCTCCCCTGCTCCCTGGGCGCTGTCTTCTCCACTCATGCTGCTGCGGCGGCCTCGATTTTGCTGACGTTGTGCACCATTGTAGCGACCACGTCAGTCCCCGCACGGACTTTCTGCCCCAATTCGACCTCGACCCTGCAGTTGGCGGGGATGTACATGTCCAGTTGACGGGCCAGACGACGCGGTCCGCAGCGCCGCCCCTGACCGACCCGCTGGCCAAATCCCGCGTTACAGGGACGCTGGCCCAGCAGGCTGCCTTCGCCCACGACCAACAGCACGTCGTCACCTTCGTCTGTCTGTATCCAGCTGGCCTGGTGGGCATGGCGACACTGCCGACGCGCCTTGACTTCCATCAGGGTGCCTTCGGTCGGCGCCCGCAGATAGTAGACGCCCAGCCGGTTGACCCGGATGGACAGGCGGATGGCCGCGCGGTCGAGGTAGGGGTCATGACATTCCCGACGGTGCACGATCATGCCATCCACCGGAGCCACCAGACCCATGGGCAAGGGAGGAACCCGCCGGTCGGCATCGCGCGCCAGTGCGCCCAGCCCGATACACAGGACGCCGGCAATCAGCCACGGCAGCGCAGAGCCCCACAAAACCGACAGGGACAGACCGATCAGCAGCAGCGGCGCCAGCAGCCACCAGGCGTCGCGCGCAACGTGCAGAAAGGTCGTGGTCTTCATCGCCGGGACACCTTGGGCTTAACACCCGACCTGGCAACTCGCAGGCCGGGTCCATCCACTTTCCGCCGGGCAGTCATGCCCTGAACCTTGCTGTCTCCGGACCGCGATCAGTTGCGGCTCTTGTCGACCAGCTTGTTCTGCGAGATCCACGGCATCATCGCGCGCAGGCGGGAGCCGACCTGCTCGATCGGGTGCTCCTCGGCATGCCGCCGAGCCGCCTTGAGGACGGGTTGGCCAGCCTGGTTCTCGGCGATGAACTCACGTGCAAATTTGCCCTGCTGGATGTCGGTGAGCACCCGCTTCATCTCCGCCTTGGTCTCTTCCGTGATGATGCGCGGCCCGGTCGTGATGTCGCCGTATTCAGCGGTGTTGGAGATCGAATACCGCATGTTCGCGATGCCGCCTTCGTACATCAGGTCGACAATCAGCTTGAGTTCGTGCAGGCATTCGAAGTAGGCCATTTCCGGGGCATAGCCGGCTTCGGTCAGGGTTTCGAAACCGGCCTGCACCAGCGCGCTGGCGCCGCCGCAGAGCACGGCCTGCTCCCCGAACAGATCGGTTTCCGTCTCTTCGCGGAAATTGGTCTGAATCACGCCGGCCCGGCCGCCGCCATTGGCGCTGGCATAGGACAATGCGATATCGCGGGCCTGGCCACTGGCGTCCTGATGCACCGCGATCAGGCTGGGCACACCGCCACCCTGCGTGTAGGTCGAGCGGACCAGGTGGCCGGGGCCCTTGGGCGCGACCATGATCACGTCCAGGTCGGCGCGCGGCTGGATCAGCTCGAAATGGATATTGAATCCGTGGGCAAATGCCAGGGCCGCGCCCTGCTTGATGTTCGGTTCGATAGCACTCTGGTACAGGGCCAGCTGGTGCTCGTCGGGCACCAGCACCATGATCAGATCACCACCACGCACCGCCTCGGCGACGGGCTTGACCGTCAGGCCGGCCTTCTCGGCCTTGGCCCAGGATGCAGAACCCTCTCGCAGACCTACGGTAACGGAGACGCCGGAGTCTTTCAGGTTCAGGGCATGGGCGTGCCCCTGCGAACCGTAGCCCAGGATGACGACCTGACGGCCCTGGATCAGGGAAAGGTCTGCGTCCTTGTCGTAGTAGATGTTCAAGCTCATGAGTTCTGTCCGTGCAGTTTCAGGGATTGATCAGCGCACCCGATCGCACAGGCGCCGCTGCGCACCAGTTCGATCAGGCGGCCGCGGGAGGCCATCTCGCTGCTGAAGTCATCCAGTTCCGATCCGGTACCGGTAAACTCCAGGGTCAGGCTGGAGGGCGCATCATCCAGTAGCTGGGCACCGAAATCAGCGGCCCGGCGGGCGATGTCTTCCACATCCTCCGCGGCGACGCTGAGCTTCAAAAGCAGCACCTCGCGCTCGATGTGGGCGCCCTCGGTAAGATCGGCCAGGTCGACGACGTCAACCAGCTTCTTCAGCTGCTTGTTGATCTGCTCGATCACATCGTCCGAGCCATAGGTCACCACGGTCAGGCGCGAGACGCTGTTGACCTGGGTTGGCGCGACGGTCAGGGACTCGATGTTGTAGCCACGAGCTGAAAACAGACCGGCCACCCGGGACAGGGCCCCGGCTTCGTTGGCGAGCAGTATGGAGATGATGTGACGCATCGCAACAAACGGCGAAAAAGGTGCGCGAACATACTGCCCATGACCGGGAAAATCAAGCCGGGCCAACCTTCAGCCGGACCTGAAAACAGGAACGGGCAGCCTGGGCTGCCCGTTCCGTTCACCCGATACCGGGATCAGCCGCGACGGCGGCGGGCCAGACCCAGCAGGCCCAGCAGCAGCATGGCGCCCCCGAAGCTGCCCGAACCGCTGCGACGCTCCACATAGCTGTCGCTGCGGGAATCGGCTTCTTCGCCGTTCATCGTTTCGTTCAGCTCCTGCGTGGCCGGGTTCTGCAGCGCGTGACCCAGCACACTGTTCTGCATGAAGAACTCATCGGTGTCCACGCCTTCGGCCGGTTCACCCAGATCCAGTTCCACCTTGCCGGTGTAGGTCGAGCCCAGGGTCAGGAAGTAGACGATGTCGATCTGGAACTCTTCCACCCCGCCGTTCGCCAGCTGGGTCATCACCTCCGGCATGCTGCCGGTAGCCGCGCTATTCACTTCATTGCCGGCGGCGTCATACAGGTAGATGTCATAGTCCTCGGCGCCGGCGCCCGCCGGGTCATCCCAGGTGAAGACCATCTTGACCAGCGCCGCCGGGAAGTATTCGACCAGGTTGTCGGGCAGATCGATGGTCAGCGCGAAATGATCGCAGGGCAGCAGCGGATCCATGCAGGTGGCGCCCACCTGCGGGGTCACGTTCCAGCCCAGGGTCGGACCGTTGCTGAATTCGATCGGACCGGAATCCAGGGTCAGCGTGCCGCTTTCCGGGTTGGCCGCCTGGGCCGAAACGGCCAGGCCCAGCGCCATGGCTGCGAGCGCCGCCTTGGCGGTGCGGTGAGTATCAAAGGTCATACAGGATCTCCACAATCTGATTTGGCTGGTTCTGCCGGCGGCAGAATCCCCCTCAATTTCCTGCCCACAGGGCGGGATACAGCCAGACACGCACATCCCTCACGGAAGGTTCCCTCGCCCTGAGCGCGCGCGGGACAACTTCCTAAGTCATGCGGAAAAGACTTAGAATGAGCGGTTCTGTGCACTGCAACAAACCCGATCACCATGACCGAAGATTACGGCTCCGAGGCCCAACCGACGCATCCTTTGTCCGACACGACGATGACGGGCGCGGATATCGTCGTACAGGTACTGGCTGACGAAGGGGTCGATACGGTCTTCGGCTACAGCGGTGGGGCGATTCTGCCCACCTATGACGCCATCTTTCGTTACAACAACGAGCACGCCGGCCCCGATGGCGCCGCACCCATGCCGCTGATCGTGCCAGCCAACGAGCAGGGCGCGGCCTTCATGGCCGCCGGCTATGCGCGGGCCAGTGGCAAGGTCGGCGTGGCTCTGGTGACCTCCGGTCCGGGCGCGACCAACACCGTGACCCCGGTGCGCGACTGCATGGCCGATTCCATTCCCATTGTCGTGATCTGCGGCCAGGTGCCAACCGCGGCAATCGGCACGGACGGCTTTCAGGAAGCCCCGGTCGCCAACATCATGGGGGCTGCGGCCAAGCACGTGTTCCTGGTCACCGACCCGACCCGGCTTGAGGAAACCATGCGTACCGCCTTCGAGATCGCGCGTACCGGGCGACCCGGACCCGTCGTGGTGGACATCCCGAAGGACGTGCAGAACTGGGAAGGTCCGTTCAAGGGCGCAGGCAAGCTGGCCGTCCCCGGCTACCGTCAGCGCATGAACGCGGTGGCGGCCAACCGCCTGAGCCAACTGGAGTGCGTGCGTTTCTTCGACCTGCTGCGTCAGTCGCACAAGCCTCTGATCTACGCGGGCGGCGGCGTCATCCACGGGGAGGCGGCAGCCCAGCTTTCCGCGCTGGCCCGTCATTTCGAGATTCCCGTGGTCAGCACCCTGATGGGCCTGGGTGCCTACGACACCACCGACCCGCTGAGCCTGCACATGCTGGGCATGCACGGCACCGCCTACGCCAATTACGCGGTGGACGACTGCGATTTCCTGATCGCGGTCGGGGCCCGTTTCGATGATCGGGTGGCAGGCAAGCCCGGCGAATTTGCGCCCAACGCCAAGTTCATCGCGCATTTCGACATCGATGCTTCGGAGATCCACAAGGTCAAGACGGCTGACTGGCATCACGTCGGCATCCTGGCCGATGCGCTGGAAACCCTGCTCGATTACGCTCGCGAGCATCCGCTGCCCCACGATTTCAAGCCCTGGGGCGAACATGTGCGGGCGCTGAAGGCTACGCATCCGATGGCATACAAGACCGACGGTGAGGAAATCCAGCCGCAGCAGGTGATCGAAGAGATCAACCGCATCACCAAGGGTCAGGCGGTGATCTCCA
>JBFKIN010000129.1:0-7312 GCA_041632255.1 Oceanococcus sp.
CAGCTGGACTACCGCATCCAGGGCCGCTTCCTGCTGAGCGAGGACAGCCGCCTGCCGCCGATCCCCTTCGACCGCCGCGGCGAGATCGGCGGCAGCTGAGAGGCCGGCTCAGAACTCGCCGCTGAGCATCACCGAGACGGTACGCGGCGCGGTGTAGACCACGTCGTGAACCGGCGGGTCGGAGGCACCCAGCACGGTGTCCTGGTTGATGCCACGTTCGTCGGCGAGATTGCTCACCGCCAGGGTCAGCGCGGGCCAGCGACCGCGACCGTCAACCAGGCCCAGCTGCAGATCGGTCAGGCCGTAGCCGTAGACCGGCGTCGTATGCAGCAGGTTGGTGTAGGCGCTGGAAATGTAGCTGTGGGCCAGGCTGGCGCGCAGTCCCCAGTCGCCGAACAGCGGGCGCTCGTAACCGAGCCTGGCGTGGACCTGACGCTCCGGGGCAAAGGGCCAGCGGGTGCCGGGCGCGATCTCCTCGCCGCTGGAGACAGTGAAGGGCTGACTGGTCTCGGTCACGTTCCAACTGCCGGAGAGGCCGAGATCGAGACCGGGCAGCGGGGTCCGCCACTGCAGGCTGAGCTCCAGACCGCTGCTCTCGGCGCCGGCGACGTTGTCGTAGTAATAGGCCACCGGATTGGGGTTGTTCGCGTCCAGCTGCGACAGCAGGGCATCGTCCCAGGACTCGAAGTAGACCGTCACATCGGTGAACAGGCTGCGCGCCAGCCAGCTCTTGCGCAGGCCGGCCTCGTAATTCCAGATGGTGTCGGACTTGAACACCGGCGGGATGTCGGAACTCAGGTTGCTGGCAGTGGGCTGGATGCCACCGACCCGGAAACCGCGGGAAATCAGGCCGAACAGCATCAGGTCCTCGGCCGGCCGCCAGCTCAGACTGAGCTTCGGGTTCAGGCCCTGTTCGCGGATCTCGTCCTCGTTCACGTTCGGCGTGCCGCCATACAACGCGCCCTCGGCCACCGCGATGCCGCCGGAGAGGGTGCGGTAGGCGCGCAGGCCCAGGCCCAGCTCCCAGTCGCCGAGGCCGATGCTGGCCTCACCGAACGCGGCCAGTTCGGTGACGCGGACATCCGAACGCTGCCGACCCAGCAGCGGCTGGCCGTTGCTGCTGAGCACGGTGCCGTCCAGCCCGGGAATGCCGAGACCGGCCAGCGGCGTGGTCAGTTCGCCGGCCGGCACCGAATCCGCCGCGAAGATGTCGTAGCCGCTGTCAATCGGCTGATCCATCCAGAACAGGCCGGCAACGAAGGACCACGGCCCCAGGGCGCCGGGCTCGGACACCAGACGCAGCTCCTGGCTGACGGTGTCGGAGTCGAAGAAGATGAAGGTGTCGACGCTGCGCTCGCTGGTGTCGTTGCCGGTGAAGGTGCGCGAGATGTCGGTATCCTGGTCGAAGCGCTTGCGCACGAAGGCGCTCTCGGACACCAGGGTGGCCCAGCCGAACGCATATTCCAGGCCCAGGGTGGCGAAGTCGTAGAAGGATTCGCGCGGATTGGCGTCGGGGGTATTGCCGCGCTCCAGGCGGCCGTCACGATTGTCGGCGAAGCCTTCGTCATCGTGCTGCGTGTTCTGCCGCACGTAGCTCAGATTCACCCCCAGCCCGTCCAGCGGCTCCCAGCGCAGCAGGGCGCGGCCGGCCAGGGTCTCGCCGGTGTCCACGTCCTTCAGCCCGCGGCCGGTGTCGTCGATGATGCCGGGCCGGTCCCGGCCCACCGCGACCAGACGCAGCGCGCCCGGCGCATCCGAGCCGAAGGGCAGGTTCAGCGCACCGCCGGCCAGCGGCACCCCCTCGCCCTCGGACAGCCAGCGATACTGCGCGAAGTAGCGGGCGCCAAGTTCACCCAGCTCCGGTGCCCGGGGCACGTAGCGCACCGCCCCGTTCAGGGCGGCGGCGCCGAACAGGGTGCCCTGCGGGCCCTTGAGCACTTCGACGTCCTGCATGTCGAAAGGGTGCGGATCCAGGCTGACGAAGGGAAAGAAGGCATCGGTGAAGGAGACGTTGCCGTACAGAATGCCGGTGGTCGGCGCGGTGCCGAGCTCGGAGGAGATACCCCGGATGGTGACCTTGGTCGCACCGACCTCCTGGCGGATCAGGCTGGCTCCGGGCACGAACTTCAGGAAATCCTCCATCTGCTGGGCCGCGGCCTGATCCAGCTGCTCGCCGTCGATCACCGCGATGCTGGCGGGAATCTCGCGCAGGGCCCGGTCCTGCTTGGTCGCGGTAACCACGATCTCGTCGATGGCCCGGTCGGGCTGCGCCCGGTTGTCCTGCTGCGGCAGGCTGTCATCCTCGCCCACCGGAATGCGCTCCAGCTCCTCCTGGGCCATGGCGGCGCTGCCCAGCGCCAGGCATCCCGCCAGCGCCGCATGGCACAGTGCACTCATCGACCCCTGCCTGCTCACCTTTCCCCCTGTGCGGACGCACGCCGCCTGCTGCTACCCACGCCAGACTGCCCCTGCCCGGTGGCGGCGTCCTCCTCCAAACGCGGGACACCCCGCAGGCCGCCGGTTCAGGCCTCGCGATAGACCCGGCTGACCCGGCGCTGGACCCGGCACAGCAGCTCGTAGCTGATCGTGCCCGCCGCGGCCGCGGCCTGCTCCACCGGCAGCTCCGGACCCCACAGGGTCGCCACGTCGCCCACCGCGATGTCCTGGCGATCACCGATATCCACCGCGAGCAGATCCATGGAGACCCGGCCAGCCAGCGGATGCAGCTGACCCTTGATCCAGACCCGCGCCCCATCACCCGGCACGCGCGGGTAGCCGTCGCCGTAGCCCATGCCCAGGGTGGCGATGCGACCGCCGCTGCCGGCACGCCAGGTCCGGCCGTAACCGACCGCATCGCCCGGCCCCACCGGATTCACCGCCAGCACCCGGGCCTGCAGGCGCATGACCGGCCGCAGCGCGGGCCCGGGGCCGTCGACCAGCGGATTGGCGCCATACAGCATGATGCCCGGCCGTACCCAGTCGCGCTGCGCCTCGGGGAAAGCGATCAGCCCGGCCGAATTGCACAGGCTCTGCGGCAGCTCGTCCGGCACCACGGCATCGAAGGCCGCGATCTGGGCGCGGGTCGGTGCGGGATCAGCCTCGTCCGCACTGGAGAAATGACTCATGGCGACCGGCTCGACACCGTGCGCCCTCAGCGTCTGGGCCGCGGCCAGGAAGTCCGGGGCGGCGAACCCCAGCCGGTTCATGCCGGTGTTGAGCTTGAGCCAGACCGGCGGCGGCTGCTCCAGCCCCAGCAGCGTCTCCAGCACGGTGGACTCATGCACGACCACGGCCACCTGATGCCGGGCGCACCAGCGCAGGGCGTCCTCATCCAGGCTTGCGGCGGTCAGCAGCAGCGGGCAGTGGGGATACACTTGGCGCAACATCTCCGCCTCATCCAGCCGCGCCACCGCCAGAGCGTCCGTCACCTCATGCAATGCTTTTGCACAGGCCAGCAGGCCATGCCCGTAGGCATCCGCCTTCAGCATCGCCAGTATGCGGGAGCGCGGCGCCAGCTCGCGCACCACCCGGGCATTGTGACGCAGGGCAGACAGGTCGATTTCGGCCCAGGCCGTGTCGATGAACATCTGGGACATTTCGCGTTCGGGAATCCGCCTATTGTGACAGGGCGCCCCGCGTCCTGGGCAGGTCGCCACCACCGCCGTGGCATGCTGCGGGCGGCTGGCCGGTATCCGCCAAAGCCCCGGAATCCGGCATGATGCCCGCGCCGCTCCCGCTGCCGCGACTGGACTGGGAACAGGACCAGCCGGTCAGCCGCCTGCACGCGGACCCCTACTTTTCCCGTGCCGACGGTCTGGCCGAGTCGCGGTATGTGTTCCTCGACGGCAACGAACTGCCGCAACGCCTGGCCGGGACCCGGCAGTTCTGTATCGGCGAGCTGGGCTTCGGCACCGGCCTGAACTTCCTGCTCAGCTGGCGGGCCTGGGAAGAACGCGCGCCGGTCGGCGCCGTCCTCGACTACATCGCGGTGGAAGCCGCGCCGCTGAGTCGCGCCCAGTTGCGTCGTGCCCTCGCGCCCTGGCCGGAACTGACCCCGCTGCGGGAGCGCCTGTGCGCCGCGCTACCGTCGCGCCATGCCGGCTTTCACTGCGTGGAGCCGACGCCGGGCCTGCGTCTGCTGCTGCTCTATGGCGATGTCAGCGAGTGGCTTCCGCGGTGCCAGGCCCGGGTCGACGCCTGGTTTCTGGACGGCTTCGCCCCGGCGCGCAACCCGGCCATGTGGAGTGCCAGCACCCTGACCGAGATCGCCCGTCTTTCGCGGCCCGGGGCCAGCTTCGCCACCTACAGCGCAGCTGGCCATGTCCGCCGGGGCCTGCAGTCGGCCGGCTTCACGGTGAAGAAACGCCCCGGCTTCGGGCGCAAGCGGCATATGCTGATCGGCCGGCGCGAGGACGCGGTGGCCCCGCCCTCGGCTCAGCCCTGGTTCGACTACCCCGGCGCCGGGAAGGGACCGGTCGCGATCCTGGGCGACGGCATCGTCGGCGCCTGTCTGGCCCGGCAGCTGGCCGAGGACGGGCTGGCGGTGCAGGTCTTCGGAGCGGATGAGGGCGCCTCGGCGAGGATTCCGGGCTTTCTCGTCCGTCCCTACCCGGAGGCCACGGCCAGCGAGAGCAGCCGGCTCTACCACCAGGCCTTCGCGCAGGCCTGCCGCTTCTACGGCCGGTATGCGCCGGCCGCCTTTACCCGCCTGCGCCTGCGCACATCCGGCGGCTCGCTGCCTGCCGCCACCCTGGACCCGGCCGCCGCCGTCGGCGCGCTGCTGGCGCATCCGCTGATCACGCGCCAGCGCAGCGGACCCTGCAGGATCGCCCGCGAGGACGGGAACTGGCTGCTGCGGGATACGGACGACCAAGCCCGCTTTCGCGGACCGCGACTGCTCTTGTGCAGCGCCCGACCACCGACCGGCCTGCCCGGCCCGTGGCCCTTGCGTCCCTGCGCCGGGCAGGTCGCCCTGACCAGGAGCGCCGTCGAACCGGCCTTCGCGGGGAAGGTACACGGATTCACGCTGGCCGGCCGGGGTCAGATCGGCTCCAGTTACCGGCCCGGCGAGGAGAATACGGACATACGCGCAACCGAGAGTCAGCAGTTGCTGGCCCAGGCCGGCCTGGATGTCGAACTGGCCGCCAGCGCGGCGGGGCCGAGGACGGTCAGCCCTGATCACCTGCCCCTGATCGGGCCGGCGCCGGATCTGCCGCGCTGGGCCCGGGACTTCGCCGGCCTGAATCACGGCGCGCGTCATCGCGACTTCGGGCCGGGCGCCTGTCTGCCCGGCCTGTGGCTGAACCTGGGCCATGGTTCACGCGGCGCCAGTCTGGCGCCGCTGGCCGCGCTGCAGCTGGCCGCCGCCCTGACGGGCCGCCCTCTGCCGCTACCGGCGGACCTGGCCGCGGCGGTGCACCCCGGACGCTTTGCCATCCGTTCCCTAAAACGGGGCCTCGATCCGCTGGCCGCCGTTTAGCGGGAACGCCCGTGCGTTCCGCGACAATCGGGGCGACGGCGCCCGCTGGCAGACGGTTCGACGATGCCCGAAGGCGGCCGGGACCGGAAAGGCCCGGCCGCCGGCGGTTACAGGTGGGAGCCGCGCAGCAGGTAGGCCAGCGCCATGCCTTCGCGGCTGAGCTTCTCGTCGACCTTGCCGCCCTTGGCCGCGATGGAGGACGGGAACAGCTGGAAGGCCCGCGACAGGATGGTGTCGTTCAGCTTGGGCCACAGCGCGTAGCTCAGCTCGGCTGCCTGGCCCAGCACGGTCTTGACCCGCTTGGTCTTGTTCAGGGCCGCGTCCAGCACCAGTTCCGAGGCCTCATCCACTGACCAGGCCGGGGCGTAGTCGTAGAGCTTGGTTGGCGCGATCATCGGTGTGCGCACCAGCGGCATGTAGATGGTCGTGATGTCGACATTGCTGGCCTTGACCTCGGCCGACAGGCAGCGCGAAAAGGCGTCCAGCGCCGACTTCGAGGCCACGTAGGCGGAGAATCGCGCCGCGTTGGACAGGCAGCCGATGCTGGAGATGTTGATGATCTGGCCTTCGCGGTGCTCCACCATGGTCGGCAGCAGGTTCATGATCAGGCGCACGCAGCCGAAGTAGTTCAGCTGCATCGTGCGCTCGAAATCATGGAAGCGATCCAGCGATTCCATCACCGCGCGGCGGATGGACCGACCGGCATTGTTGACCAGGATGTCGACCCGGCCGTGGTCGCGCAGCACCTTGACCGACAGCTCGTCAATGGCTTCCAGGTTGTTCAGGTCGCAGGTGTAGTAATGGGCGTCGCTGCCCTTGCTGCGCATGGTCTCGACCACCTCGGCCAGCTTGTCCGCGCTGCGCGCGACCAGCACCACGATGGCGCCGTTGGCGGCAAACTTCTTCGCCGCCTCCAGGCCGATGCCGCTGGAGGCGCCGGTGATCAGGACCACCTTGCCACCGAGGCGGGCCACCGCCCGCCGGCTCGGCCGCGGGAAGTCCATATGGGTTTCCCAGTAGGTCCAGATCTTCTCCGCGTAATCCTTCAGCGGCGGGCAACGCACCGTGGTGTCGGCCAGGGCCTCGCGGGCCTTGCGGTCGTCAAAGACCGCCTTGTTGCGCACATAGCCCAGGGCCGAGACCGGAATGCCGATGGCCTTGGACATCTGCCGCGCCGCGCTCTCCAGCGGCAGGATTCTGGCGGTTTCCCGCAGTGCGCCGGGCACCACCTCGGGCAGCTCCGGCAGCGGATACTTCCTGGCAAAGCCCGGGCCGTGGGCGGCGTCGAACATGATCTCCAGCACCCGGCCGATCGAGTCCTGCGGCTTCTGGATCAGGTGGAAAGCCTGACCGTCGAGGCCGTCCTTGTGCGCCAGCGCGATCATCGCGTCGGCCACGTAGTCCACCGGGGCCAGCGGGAACTTGCCACCCTCGATCCCCAGCAGCGGCAGCCACTTGGGCACCTTGTTGCGGATCTGCTTGATGATCGGGAACAGGTAGTAGGGCCCGTCGATCTTGTCCATCTCGCCGGTTTCGGAAGAGCCCACCACCGCGCCCGGACGGTAGACCCGCCACGGCACCTGGCACTCCTCGCGGACGATCTTTTCGGACTGGAACTTGGTGCGGAAATAGGGGTGCGAGGTGTCCTGCCCCTCGTCGAACATGTCTTCAGTGAAGTTGCCCACCCAGTGACCGCCGGCCACTGCCACCGAACTCACGTGCTGCAGGCGGACCTTGCCACCGAGCTCATTGGCGAACTGCACCACATGACGGGTGCCCTGGTTGTTGATCGCATCACCGGTGGCGTCATCCATGTTCATGTCGTACACGGCG
>JBFKIN010000130.1:0-7295 GCA_041632255.1 Oceanococcus sp.
CCGCCATTTCCAGCTATGCCGACGCCACCCGGCGCATGATCCTGAACCGAACCGGAGATACCGAGGCGCTGCTGGATGCGCTGGGCAAGATCGCTGATCAGGCGAACCGGGCCGGCGAGGTCATCGAGAGGACGCGGCGTTTCATCCGCCAGCGCGACGCCGCGCATGAAACCCTGGACTGCAATGAGATGATCCGGGAAGTCCAGGCACTGGCGGAGATGGACGTGCTGCGCCATGGCCTGTCCCTGGCCCTGCAGCTGTCACCCGAGCCCCTGCTGGTGACAGGCGACCCGATCCAGCTGCAGCAGGTGCTGCTCAACCTGCTGCGCAACGCGGTCGACGCGATGGACGACGTCCGTCACGGGCAGACCGTGAGCATCACCAGCGCAAGACGCGGCCAGGACTGGGTCGAGATCCACGTCGACGATGCCGGCTGCGGCCTGTCCGAGGAGGCCCAGAGCCGCCTGTTCCAGCCCTTTTCCTCGACCAAGCCGGATGGCCTGGGACTGGGACTGTCCATCTGCCGCAGCATCGTGGAGGCGCACGGTGGCGAGCTGCGCCACAGCCCGCGCGAGGGCGGCGGCACCCGTTTCAGCCTGGTCCTACCAAGCCCCAATGACTAAGCCCACTGTCCATATTGTCGATGACGACTATGCCGTCCGTGACAGCCTGTCGCTGCTGATGCGCTCGGTCGGCCTGGCGGTGCAGGTCTATGCCTCCGCTGATGAATTTCTCGGCGCCAGCCATGCCGCCGGGCCCGGTTGCGTGGTGCTGGATGTCCGGATGCCTGGGATGAGCGGCATTGCCCTGTTCAAGACCATGAATCAGCGCGGCCTGAGCTGGCCAGTGCTGTTCATTACCGGGCATGGAGATGTCCCGATGGCCGTCGAGGCCATGCGCGAAGGCGCATTCGACTTCATCCAGAAACCCTTTCGCGAGGACCAGCTGCTGGAGCGCGTGCAGCAGGCCATCGCACAGGACGGCGCCGATCGCGTCCGGGCCGAAGAGGTCGACTCGATCCGGGAACGCCTGGCCACGCTGACCGACCGGGAACGGGAGGTGCTGGATCGCATCGTCATGGGCCAGGCCAACAAGGTCATCGCGATCGAGCTCGACATCAGCCAGCGCACCGTGGAACAGCACCGCAACCACGTGATGCAGAAGATGCAGGCGCGCTCGCTCGCGCACCTCATCCGGATGGTGATTGCCGCACGCGGTGAGTCCCAGCCCTGAGCGCCACGGACAGCCACAAACCGATCTGGCCTCTGGTTCTGGGGCCGGTGGCAGGCCTGCTCGCGGCAGCCGTGACCCAGGCCTCCGGCCTGCCCGTGAGCGCTGCCGTCACCGCGGCGGTCACCGTGATCTGCACGATCTGGTGGATCACCGAGGCGATTCCCCTGCCAGCCACGGCACTGGTACCCGTGGCGGTCTTTCCGCTGAGCGGCGTACTCAGCCCGTCCGAGGTTGCCGACGCCTATGGCAATCCTCTCATCCTGCTGTTTCTGGGCGGCTTCCTGCTGTCCAAGGCCATGGAACGGTCGGGCGCGCACCGGCGCATCGCGCTGGAACTGGTGAGCCGGGTGGGCGGCTCACCCCGCCGCCTGGTCTTTGCCTTCATGCTCAGCTCGGCCCTGCTCAGCATGTGGGTGTCCAACACCGCCACCGCCATCATGCTGCTGCCTGTCGCCCTGGCCACCCTGGAACGCAATACGGACCAGCGCTTGTCCGTCGCCCTGCTCCTGGGGGTCGCCTACGGCGCCAGCATCGGCGGACTCGGCACGCCAATCGGCTCGCCGCCGAATCTTGTCTTTCTGCGGGTCTACGAGGAAACCACGGGACAGCAGATGTCATTCCTCAGCTGGATGGCCAACTGCCTTCCCGTCGTGATCCTGTTTCTGCCCCTGGCCGCTCTCTGGCTCGTCCGCGCGGTCCAGCCCGGCGGCCGCATCACGCTGCCCGCGGTCGAGAAGTGGCGCAGCGAGGAACGGCGGGTTCTGCTGATTTTCGGCCTTGCGGCACTGGCCTGGATGCTGCGCAGCGATCCGGCCGGCGGCTGGAGTCGCTGGCTTGACCTGCCGCAGGCCAGCGATGCGGATGTGGCGCTGCTCGCCGCGCTGGCACTTTTCATCGTGCCCAACGGGCGGGGCGGCCGCCTGCTGGACTGGGATAGCGCGGCCACCATCCCCTGGGGCATGCTGATCCTGTTCGCGGGCGGCATTGCGATCGCCAAGGCCTTCGTCAGTTCGGGCCTGAGTGACAGCATCGGCACCGCCCTGCTGGGGGCTACCAGCCTGCCGCTCGTGCTGCTGATCTTCGCGATCAGCCTGAGCGTGACCTTTCTCACCGAGATCAACAGCAATACCGCCACGGCCGTGCTGCTGATGCCGATCCTGGCGGCTGCGGCGCTGGCTGCCGACATGGACCCCCGGCTGCTGATGATTCCCGCCGCCCTGTCCGCCAGCTGCGCCTTCATGCTGCCGGTCGCCACGCCACCCAACGCAGTAGTGTTCGGCAGCGGCCAGTTGCCACTGCGCACCATGGTCCGCGAGGGCCTGGCCCTGAATCTGCTCGGCGCGGTGATCATTACCGCATGGTGCAGCTTCCGCTTCACCTGAAGTCGGGGCCGCCGACGCCTTGCTGCCCGGCCCCGCGACGTGCGCGGCGAGTGCCCGGCCCTATAGGTATTTTCCCCTATGCCGGCGGGAAGAATTGCGAATGGTGGGCGCCGTTGGTCTGGGCGATGCTGAAATCCCGCCACAGCCCCAAGGCGACCACCATGCTGCTCTCCACCGAATCGAACTGTGCCCGATGCTCCCTGAAGCCACTCTGCCTGGCCCGGGACCTGGACGACGACGCCGCGTCCCGGCTGACAACAATTCTGCGCCGACCCACGACATTGAGTCCGGATGAGCATCTGTTCTGGCAGTCCGAGGCACTGGAGGCCCTGTATCTGGTCCGTAGCGGCTGCCTGAAAACCTATGCCACTGACGCCCAGGGCAACGAGCGCGTGCGCGGATTTCACTTTCCGGGCGACATCATCGGCGTGGACGCCCTGCATCTGGGGCAACATCCGGCCAATGCCCAGGCACTGACCGAAGTCGAATTGTGCGTGCTGCCGCTGGGCGCCTTCGAGCGCCTGGCCGACCAGACGCCGGCGCTGCGCCGCCGCCTGGTCGAGATGGCCAGCCGGGAGCTGTCGACGGCGCTGGCCCTGGCCGGTGATTACAGTGCCGATCAGCGTCTGGCCGCCTTTCTGCTGATCATCGCCGAACGCACGCCGGACCACCGGCACCTGTCGCTGGACATGAGCCGGCGCGATATCGCCAATTATCTGCGTCTGGCTGCCGAGTCGGTCAGTCGCGTACTGGCACGCTTTCGTGATGACGGGCTGATTTCCGTCAAGCGGCGAGCCATCACCCTGCTTGACCCGGCCAGGCTGGCCATCCTGGCCTCCCCGGTCGATCTGTCTGCAACCACCGGTGACGCCAGGCGCCAGGCTGCCTGACGTCATGCCGCATGACCGCGCCATGTTGCGCCCTGGCCCGCAGGTCCAGGGCTTCTTCGACCCGGCAACATCGACGGTCACCTACCTGGTCCACGACCCCGCCAGCCGGCATTGCGCCATCATCGACCCGGTGCTCGACTATGAATCGGGCGCAGGGCGCATCAGCTCCCGCGGACTGAGCCTCCTCGTTGACGAAGTGCGCCGGCAGGGGTTGACCCTGGACTGGATCCTGGAAACCCACGCCCATGCCGATCACCTGTCGGGGGCCCACCGGCTGCAACAGACGCTGGGCGGCCGGACCGTGATCGGCGAACACATCAGCGCGGTGCAGGAACACTTCGCGAACACGCTCAATCTCCGCTCTGACTTCCCGTGCGACGGACGACAATTCGACCGCCTGGTGGCCGATCGCGAACAACTGGAGCTGGGCCAACTCAGTATCGACGTGATCCACACGCCCGGGCACACACCGGCCTGTGTCAGCTACCTGATCGGCGATGCCGTATTTGTCGGCGACACCCTGTTCATGCCGGACTACGGTACGGCCCGGGCGGACTTTCCCGGCGGCGATGCCCATCAATTGTTCCGCTCGATACAACGGCTCCTGGCCCTGCCCAGGACCACCCGCATGTTCGTCGGCCACGACTATCCACCTGGCGGGCGATCTCCAAGCTGGGAAACGACTGTCGCCGCGCAGCGGGAATCCAATCGGCATGCGCATGAGGGAATCGACGAAGCGACATTTGTGCAATGGCGCAGGCAGCGGGACGCGCAACTCGCCGCACCGGCGCTGCTGTGGCCTTCCCTGCAAGTCAATATTCGCGCCGGCCAGTTGCCCGGAATCGAGGACAATGGCGTCCGCTATCTGAAAATTCCGCTGAGCGGAGAAACCTAGCGCCGCCGCGCCCGCCATGGACTTCTCTGGCATCGACCCGTGGCTGTTCGCCGGAGGGCTGGGCTTCTTCCTGTTTGGCATGCAGCAACTCGAAGCCGGCCTGAAGATCGTCGGCGGCCACCTGCTGGAGCGCGTTCTACGCCGTTCCACCGGCCATCCCCTGGCTTCCATCGGTGTGGGCATCGGCGCGACAGCGCTGCTCCAGAGCAGTTCGCTGGTCGGCCTGATGATGCTGGCTTTCGTTGGCGCCGGAATTCTGCCGATGCGCAATGCGGTGGGCGTGATCCTGGGCGCCAACCTGGGCACCACATTCACGGGCTGGATGGTCACCGCGATCGGCTTCAAGCTCAACCTGAACGAGTTCGCCATTCCGATACTCGCGGTGGGTTCGCTGGGGGCGGTATTCCTGGAGCGCCGTCCCAGAGCCTGGGGCCTGTCTCTGCTGATCCTCGGGCTGGGTCTGCTGCTGTTCGGGCTGGGGCTGATGAAGCAGAGCGTGGAACTGTTTTCACGCTCCCTGGACCTGGGCGAAATCAGTCATGCCCATCCCTACTGGTTCTTTCTGACCGGCTTCGCCTTCGCGGCCATTATCCAGTCCAGTTCCGCGACGATGATGATCACCTTGTCGGCCCTGGACGCCGGGATCATCGCCCTGCCTGACGCCGCGGCCATCGTGATCGGGGCCGACCTCGGCACCACGTCCACCCTGATGCTCGGCAGCCTGCGCGGCAGTGCCGCCAGCCGGCAGGTGGCCTTGGCCCATCTGCTGTACAACGTGGTCACCGCCGTCATCGCCCTGTTCGTGCTGCTGCCCCTGATCGACATCGGCCTGGAGCGAGCGGGCATAGCCGATCCGCTGATCGGGCTGGTCAGTTTCCACAGCATCTTCAATGTGGTCGGCATCATTCTGTTTCTGCCTTTCATCAGGCAGTTCGCCGACTTCCTGGAAGGCCGCTTCGTGCGCCTCTCCCGGGGCCGTGCACAATATCTCGACCGCACGCCCCCGGGCATCGATGTCGCCGCCATCGCGGCACTCGAGGCGGAAACCCGGACCCTGGTCGGCGCGGTCATCGAACTCAACCGGCGCTGCTTCAAGATCGGTGCCCCTGCTGACCGGCGCGGCCTCTCCGCCTGGTTCGGATCAGGCCACCCGGGCTACGAGGCCATTTACGCCACCCTCAAGCACATTGAAGGCGAGATTCTGGACTACGCCCGCAGCATCCTGGCCGCCACCCGCTCCCCGGAACTTGCAGCCCGAACCCAGACACTGCTGGGTGCGGTTCGCGATGCCGTCTACGCGGCCAAGGGCATCAAGGATATCCGGGCCAACATGCTCGAATTCCGCCACCTGGAGCAGACTCCGGCACGCCTGTACGTGGAACGGCTGACCACGCACATGCGTGACTTCTATGCCGCGGCTGAGCAGGTGCTGTCCGCCAAGGACGCGCCCCCGGACGAGTCCGCCGGGAACCTGCTCAGCGGGGAAGCCTCATTCAGCCACGCGATCAGCGCTGACTTCTACCGTGAGGAGGAGTCGGCGAATCTGAGTGACCTGCAATCCTCCACATTTCTCAACGTGCTGCACCAGGTCGATTCGTCCAACACGGCGCTGATCCGGGCGCTGCAGGCGCTGGCATCCGCGCGCTGAAGGCCACAGGCTCATGTACGACGATCTGAAACTTCTGCATCTGGTCACGGTGGGCCTGAGCATCAGCCTGTTCCTGCTCAGGGCAGGGTTGAGTCTGCACCGCGCGTACGCCGACCTGCCCCGCTGGCTGCGCGTCGTGCCGCACGTGAACGACAGCCTCCTGCTGACCAGCGCCGTGTCGATGGCCACGATGTCGCAGCAGTTTCCCTTCACTCACGACTGGCTGACCGCCAAGCTTGTGGCGCTGGTCGCCTACATCATCTGCGGCAGCATTGCGCTCAAGCGGGCCCGCAGTGTCGCGGCCCGCCTGATCTGGGCCAGCGCCGCGCTCGTCCTGGTCGGCTACATCGTGGCCGTGGCCCTGACCCGCAGCCCGACCCCCTGGCTCTGGGCATGACTTAAGGCTCGTCGTCGGGCATGCGATGCTGATGGCGCTCCAGATCATCGAACTGCCCGCCGTGGATCGCGGCGAACAGGAATCCGGCGGCCAGAACCACCATGGCGATCGCCAGTGGAATCAGCAGGAACAGGCTGTTCACGTTTGCGCCGCGCGGACGAGCGGCACCGGCAGGTGGCCGGAGCCGCCGGCCCCCAGAAGACGCTGGGCGTTGAGGGTCACCAGCAGCGAACTGCCGCCCATGCCCAGGGCGGCCAGCCAGGGTGGTAACGCGCCACTCATGGCCAGGGGCAGCAAAGTCAGGTTGTAGGCGATTGCCCAGCCGATGTTCTGGACTACGATGCGGCGCGCCTGGCGGGCGACCTGTAACAGCACGGCAATCGCCTCCAGGTTGTCCTGGATCAGAATCGCGTCGCCGTGGGCCTGGGCCAGCGCCGCGCCATCGGCCAGTCCGATGGACACATCCGCTGCGGCCAGCATGGGCCCGTCGTTGATGCCGTCACCAACCGCCAGCACGCGATGCCCGGCAGCCTGCAGTGCGGCCAGGCGGCGGAGCTTCTGTTCGGGTAACAGATTGCCCTGAGCCCCGGCGATGCCGGCAAGCTCGGCCACGCCGCTGGCGGCCTGCTGCCCGTCGCCGCTGAACAGCACCACCTCCAGCCCCATCTCGCGCAAGCGGCGCACCATAGCTCCGGCACCGGGACGCAGCTGCTCCTGCAGGGCGAATCGGGCCACAGGCCGCCCATCGCGCGACAGTTCCAGCCAGCGCAGGGCGTGGATCGCGCCGGCACAGTCGGTGGTCGTGGAAGGCAGGCGGGACAGATGCCAGACGCCGTCCGTGGTCTCCGCC
>JBFKIN010000131.1:0-7240 GCA_041632255.1 Oceanococcus sp.
CCCGCTCCCCCAACTGGTTGAGCTGTTCCGAGCTCAGCGCTTCGGACAGGTCACGGCCCAGCGCATCGCGTAACAGGCGCACCGGCTCGGCCGGCAGGTAACGGCTCAGCTGCAGGCCCCGCGGGGCTTGCGCGCCAAGCACAAAAAGGGCTTCGACCATGACGGTCCCCGGCGCGATGCCGCCGAGTTGCACAGTGCACAGGGCGGTGTTGCCGGTGTCGCCGGACAGGATCAGGTCCATGGCGCCGAGCACCAGGGGGTGCTCCCAGCTGAGGAACTGCAGGTCCTCGCGGGCCATCGCGACGTCCCGGCGGAACGTCCCGCTCATGCCCTCCTCGGGCAGGCCGGGGAAGCTGGGCAGCTGCATGTGATTGCCCGGACGGGCGATGATCGCATCGGCGCTGTGGGATTCGTGGTCCACCCCGAATTCGTCGAACACCTGCTCCAGATACTGCGTCAGCACCCCGCTCCGCTCATGCTCGCGAATGCCCGCCAGTACCCGCTCGGCCACCGGCAGTTGACAGGAATTCAGCTCCAGCAAGCGGTCCCGCCCCTGCTCCAGGCGCCGAAGCTCCCGCTCGGCGAGCTCGCGGCTGTCCTCGATCAGCGCATCGATATCCTCCTTCCCCAGCAGGGCCTGCTCCAGCCGGCCGGCAAAGGCGGCCCGCAGGCTGTCACCCGCGGGAAAGGGGCGCTCGAAGGCGCTGAGTCCGTCGCGATACCAGCGCAGCAGCCCCTCCTGGGCCGTACCCTCGAAGTACGGCACGTGGATCTGCACGACGTCACGCTGACCGATGCGGTCCAGTCGGCCGATACGTTGTTCCAGCAGATCCGGGTCCAGCGGCAGGTCGAACAGCACCAGGTGCTGGGCGAACTGGAAGTTGCGACCCTCACTGCCGATCTCGGAACACAGCAGGATCTGGGCGCCCTGTTCCGGATCGGCAAACCATGCCGCGATCCTGTCGCGCTCCAACAGGCTCAGGCCTTCATGGAAGACACCGGCGGCAATCCCCTCGACGAAGCGAAGATGCTGCTCCAGGTCCTGCGCGACTGTCGCCGAGGCGCAAATCAGCAAAACCTTGTCACCGGCCTGTGCACGCAGAAATTCGCTCAGCCAGGCAACCCTGGGATCGACCTCGGTCCAGCCCGCCTCAGCCACCGTTTCCGGATAGAGGGCCCCGCTCAGGTCATCGCCTCGGCTGGCATCCAGCGACTGCAGCGGCCAGGTCTGCAGCTGTCTGCCCGGGAAACCCTCGACTGCCGCTCGAGTATTGCGGAAAAGCACCCGACCGGTACCGTGGCGGTCCAGCAATTCGCGCACCAGCGTGTCCATGGCAGCGCGCGGCTGCGCCGATTCTTCCGCTCGCGCCAGCGCTTGCTCCACATGCTCGCTACCGAGGTAGGCATCAAGCCGCTCGCGAAGCTCCGCCGAGTCCCGCAGCTGCTGCCAGCCATCCTCAGCCAGAAGCGTGACGAGCAGTTCGCTGACTTCGCGATAGTTGGCCTCCTCGGCCAGAAACGCATCCAGGTCGTGGTAACGCTGCGGGTCAAGCAGACGCAGACGCGCAAAGTGACCGGCGCTGCCCAGTTGTTCCGGAGTAGCCGTGAGCAGCAGCAGACTCGGCACTGCGGCGGCCAGCGCCTCGACACAGCGGTAATCGTCGCTGACCTCTTCCTGCGACCAGGCCAGATGGTGGGCCTCGTCAACCAGGAGCAGATCCCAGCCCGCCGCCACGGCCTGGTCCAGGCGCTGCTGCGAGGCGCTGAGCCACTGCTGACTGCACAGGGCGAGCTGAACGCTTTCGAACGGATTCTCGCCCTCTGCGGGGGGCGTGTCGTCGCCCTCGATGGCTCGGCAGCGTTCCTCGTCAAGCAGACTGAAGCGCAGGTTGAAGCGCCGCAGCATTTCCACCAGCCACTGGTGCAGCAGGCTTTCCGGCACGATGACCAGGACGCGCGAGGCGCGCCCGCGCAGCAGCATCTGATGCAGGATCAGGCCGGCTTCGATGGTCTTGCCCAGGCCGACCTCGTCAGCCAGCAGCACGCGCGGCGCGTGTCGACGGCCCACTTCCGCGGCGATGTACATCTGGTGCGGCAACAGCTGCACCCGCGGACCGATCAGCCCGGAGACGCCAGACTGGCGCAGCAGACCATCATGCAGGCGGGTGGCGTGGCGCAGGCGATAGCGACTGAGACGATCGATCTGACCGGCAAACAGGCGCTCCTTGGGGCCGCTCAGTCTGACCACGCCGTGCAGGCGCGGCTCGGGCAGCAGGACCTCCTCTCCGTCCTGGTCGTGACAGAGATAGATCAGCACACCGCGATTTTCATGCACATCCGCCACCACCAGACGGCGCTCGGCATCATCGCGGATCGCATCGCCCGGCCGGTAGCTGACCCGGCTCAATGGCGCACTGTGCGCGGCGTAGGCGCGCTCCTCGCCCGCGGCGGGGAAAAAGATCTGTATCAGCCGGCCCTGGGTCTGAGTGATGATGCCCAGGCCCAGTTCCGGCTCGGTGCTGCTGATCCAGCGCTGCCCCTGTACGAAGCCCTCGGTGCTTGCGGCCAAAACCTGTTCCAACATGACGGGGCGGGAAGTTTACTGGGGCCGGCGCGCAATCTCATCCCCCGGCACCATTCCATGATCATGCCTGGACCGTCCCGGGCGCCAGCAAGCCCCCTGGCGCAGGGCCCTGAGGCAGCCGTCTGCCGCCACTCCACCCGATTGCAATGCGGGATTGCGGCCTGATGGCGCCAGCGCGGCAGCCAGGGCTCGCGCCGCAGGCCGCCTGACTGCCTAGGCGGCAAGTGGTTCCTGCTCCGGCACCGCTGGCGGCGTTCCCACCGTCAACACCCGGCCACAGCGCTGCTGCCCAAGGATGCTGGTGAAACCCTGGCCATCCCAGACCCGGCTGCCGGCCACCCATACGCCTTTCACCACGCCATCCGAGCGGTTGACCATCTGCTCGTGATCAAACTCCTTGCGGTACTCCAGCCGGGTCCGCCGCTCCGAATCATAGGACCGCAGCGCGCGCGGATCGATGAGCACGCAGTCAGCCT
Source organism: Oceanococcus sp. (assembly GCA_041632255.1). GTDB lineage: Bacteria > Pseudomonadota > Gammaproteobacteria > Nevskiales > Oceanococcaceae > Oceanococcus. Next base: position 3,061 of record JBFKIN010000131.1, read on the forward strand.
GCCAGCCGGTTTGCAGCAGGCCCACATCCAGGCCGAAAAAAGCGGCGGGTTCGCGGGTCAGCCGCGCCACGTGACGGGCCACGGCCGCATCGCCATCGCCCTGCAACAGCTGCAAGCCACGCAGGTTCGCGTCGTAGAAAGCCATGTTGGTGAGATGCGCGCCGGAATCATTGAACCCGGGAAACATCAGTTCCTCGGTCAGCGCCTTCTTCGTGACTTCCGGGTCGGCGTTGGCGGCGAGCACGTACCAGCGCAGATCGGTGTCGAAAAGATGCAGCAGGGCCAGGAAGAAGTCGCAGTCGTCCTGCACGGGGAATGCGAAACGGGCGAAGGCGGCGCCCTCGTCCGCGCTGGCGGCGTTACCGCTTCGCTGCCACTGCAGGAATCGGGCGTAGAGCTGGGCCAGGGTCTGGTCCTTCCATTCCTGCAGGGGGCGCTCGGTCATCACCATGTCCGCCAGATCGCGGGTCAGCGTGTCATCCATCAGACGCAACGCGCGCTTGATCCGGGCGATGCTGAAGCCGCGCTTGTCGTGATACCACATGCGTTTGAAGCGAGCCCTGAAGGCATCATCCTCCAGCAAGGCGCGGCGCGAGGCGGCATCTTCCAGATCCGGCTCGTTCAATTCGCGCATTTCCGGTATCTCCTCGGCCAATGGCGTGAGGATGCCGTCGGCGTAGACCTTGAACGGGGCGGCCAGGGCCTGCAGCCGGAACATGCCGCGCAGCAGGCGGGAGTTGAGCAGCCGGGTCAGGGTGCGGCCCATCTTGAGAATGGAACGGTTGGAGGCCACGTCCAGCGCGGCCACCGCGGTGAGCTTGAGCGGCTGGCCGAACAGACGGCCGCTGGTGAGCAGGAACTGCCGCAGGGTTCCGATGCGGCTGTCCTTGGGTGGTGTGGCCTGCCAGACCCGCTGGTGGCGCCGCACCACGTCGGTCAGGCGACGGATTTCCCGATGGCTGCCGAACTGGGTCGGAATCTTGCGGCGGCGGTTGGGGTCGTTGGCCAGATAGTGAAATGGCAGGGCGTCGGTGGAAAATCCCGCATAGCCCTCGCGCATGCCCTTGTCGACGAGCGCTTCCATCCGCGCCAGTTCGTCTTCGGTGGGTTCGCGGGTGACCGAATCACGCAGACCCATGACTTCGATGCGCAGCATGGAGTGCGGGATCATGGGCACAACGTTGGGCCCAAGCGGCAATTGATCGAAGTGACGCAGATACTCGGCGCTGTCGCGCCAGGTGCAGACATCGGCGACCTGGCTCAGCACCGGCTTGGGGATGTTCTCAACCCTGGCGAAACAGTCGACGATGGGATCGGCGCCATCCTTGCGCTGGTTGCCGAATGCCACGCCCAGCGAACAGTTCGACATGATCACGGTCGTGGTGCCGTGGCGCAGCACCTCAGGCAGCCCCGGCACCAGTTCGACCTCCAGATCCAGGTGGGTGTGGAGGTCCAGCAGTCCCGGCGTCAGCCAGAGCCCCTCGGCATCGACCACTTCGGCAGCTGCCGCAGGATCCAGGCCCTGGCCGCGAGCAGCCACCTTGCCGGCTGCGATGGCGAGGTCTTCCACCACGGGCGGCGCGCCGCTGCCGTCGAACAGCAGTGCCCCGCGGATCAGCAGATCCCATTGCGGTGTCGGGTTCATTATCGTCTCCTCAGCCCAGCCCGAAATCGGCCGGATTGTCCTTGATTTGGGCGGCGATTCGGGCCGCAGTGACGTAGGTCGGCAACTGGGTATTGACCAGCACCGATGTGGGAAAGCAGCTGGCGTCAGCCACCACCAGATTGTCCATTCCGTGGAGTTGTCCGCGCGGATTCAGCACGCTGCTGTCCGGGTCACGTCCCATGCGACAGGTGCCCTGCGGATGGTACGCGCTGAACATCATTTCGCCGGGCTCGAAACGCATGGCGTCAATGACCGCCTCGAAATCCGCCGCGGTCACGGCGGTGGGCAGCACGGTCGGCAGATAGACTTCCTGCGCGCCGGCCGCGAACCAGATGCGCGCTGCGGCGCGCAAGGCGGCCCGCACCCGCTGGCGGCCATCATCGTCCAGCCGGTATTCGATGGTCTTGACCCCATCTTTGCGATACACCCGGCCTACCCCGTGATCGTGGATCAGGGTCACCATGCCGGCCATGTTGGCCGCCCTGGCCATGCGCGTCTCGTAATCCTGTCCGCGACCGGGAATGACATGGGCCATCGCGGCAGGCTCCAATGCACCACCCTCAAGCAGAAAGCCACCACGTTCGTCCGCGGTGAACTCATCGACATAGACGCCAAGCTGTGCGCCCTGCCAGCCCAGGACCGGATCATCAAACAGGGCGGTTACTCCCAGAGACGGATGGCAGGCAAAATGGCGACCGACCTGTTCACCGCCCAGACCACTGTCCTGAAGCAGCAGCGGGGAGCCGATGGCGCCGGCGCTGACAATCACCAGGGCGGCGTCGAAGTCGATCTGCCCGGCCGGGCCCTGCACGCTGACACCAATCGCCTGTCCATCCTGATGGCGAATGCGGTCGACCGGGGCGTCAGAAATGATCCGTGCCCCGTGCTTCTGGGCCCAGGGCAGATAGGTCACCAGCATGGACTGTTTGCGATCGTAGCGGCAGCCCTGGATGCAGTAGCCGGCCAGCAGGCAATCCCTGACATTGCGCGCCAGCGGAGCCACGTGCCAGCCAAGCGCCTCCGCACCCTGCTGCATCAGCTGACTGTTGCGATTGATCTCGTGCGGGCCGTTGACGTGGATGTAGAGATCGGACTCCAGCTGCTCATACAGCGGCTCCAGCGCCGCTTCGGTGAAACCGTCCAGCCCGTGCTCTTCGCGCCAGGTCTTCAGCACCCAGGAGGGAATCCTGAATGCCGCCGTGGCGTTGATGACGGTGGATCCGCCTACGCAGCGCCCTTGCAGGATATTGATGTCGCCGTCCACGTTGGTCTGTCCGCCGCGATCGACGTAAAGCTGCTCGAAACTGCTGGGGAGATGCTCGGCAAACGCACTGGACGGCACCATCGGGCCCGCCTCGAGCACAGTGACGCTGTAACCGGCGCTGGCCAGCGCGTAAGCGGTGACGGCGCCCCCGCCACCGGATCCCACTATGACAACATCGCTGCGCCGGGCCTGTCCCGGCGACAGACTCTGAGCGGACTCGGCCTTCATGCGCGCTGCGGCTCGGGAGCATCGCCGAGTGCTGGCAATTCCGTCCGCAAATGCAGCGGACCCGAATAGCCGGTGGCCGGCCAGGTCTGAGGATGGCGCCAGTAGGACATCGCGACGAGCTGGCGATACGCCGCGATCAGGGCGCGCTGGGCGGTCGCCCCTTCCGCCCAGCGACGCAGGTAGGCATGGGCGTCGTCATCACTCAGGCGGCTGAAGACCTGGCCGTGCCAGCCGTACACGAGGGCCGCCACTTCCAGGGCCTCGGTGGCCTGATTCACCTGCGCCCGCAAGCCATCCGGCAAGGCGCCCCAGCTCGCCGCCAGACTGTCCATGAAGGGCAGATCCGGCGGTCGCGGAAACGCCGCGCCGCTGACCGGCAGCCACAGCGCTCCGAGCCGGCTCAGCACCGCGGCCACACGATCGCTGAACTCGGGCCAGGGCGAGACCGGATAATCGGCTGCGTCCAGACGGGCTCTGCCGACCAGGGCGGCTGCCCCCACGGCGGCACCGGCGGCGGCGACGCCCAGAAAGGCACGGCGGCTGAATCCGGACTGTGGGTTCATCTGTCTCCCGCTGATCGAACGGCGGCGCCCCTCTGCGTGGGCTGGGCCGATCCTTGGTGAAAAGCAGGCGTTATCCTAGCAGGTGAAGCGCTGGCCGGAGCGCGCCACGCTGCCGGACTGTCACCCGACAGCGGGCATCACTTCTTTTTCGACTTGATCCTGTGGCGGATCATGCGGGCACGCTTGCGCTCCTGAGTCGGGGTCAGCGTGTTCTTGCGCCCTTTGTAAGGGTTGTCGGACGTCCTGAACTGCAGCACCAACGGCGTGCCATGCAAGTCGAAGGCATCCCGGAAGGCGTTGATCAGGTATCGACGATAATTGTGGCCGAGCTTCTCGGTCTGATTGCCGTGGATCACGATGGTGGGCGGGTTGCGTCCGCCCTGATGGGCGTAGCGCAGCTTGATCCGGCGCCCGGCCACGGCCGGGGGCTGATGCGCCTGCACCGCCTGTTCCAGCACG
>JBFKIN010000132.1:0-7235 GCA_041632255.1 Oceanococcus sp.
GTCCATTGAACACAAGATGGGCATCCGGGCGTCTGCCACTTGCGTGCTCGAATTTGATGGTGCCACCGGCTACCTGGTGGGCCGGGAAAATGAGGGCCTCAAGGCCATGTTCACCATGATGAACGCGGCCCGCCTGGGGGTTGCGGTCGAGGGCCTTGGCTCAGCCGAACTGGCTTATCAGAACGCCGCGGCCTACGCCCGTGACCGGATCCAGGGGCGCTCGCTGAGCGGGCCCAAATCTCCCGACAAGCCGGCGGACCCCCTCATCGTCCACGCCGATATCCGGCGCATGTTGCTGACCATGCGGAGCTTCACCGAAGGTGCCCGCGCCCTGAGTGGCTTCATCGCCCTGCAACTGGATATCGCGCAGCGCCATCCGGATGCCGCCGAGCGCGAAAAGGCCGAAGATCTGCTGGGGCTGATGACCCCGGTGGCCAAATCCTTCTTCACGGACGAAGGCTCGGCCGCAGCGAACCTCGCCGTGCAGATTTACGGCGGGCACGGTTACATCTGCGAACACGGCGTCGAGCAGTTTGTTCGTGATGCGCGGATCAGCCAGATTTACGAGGGCACCAACGGGATCCAGTCCCTGGACCTTGTCGGTCGCAAGCTGCGCCTCAATGGGGGCCGAGCGGTCAAGACTTTCTTCGCCCTGGTGACCGACGAACTGGAATCCGCCCAGGGCGCGGAGGCTTTGGCACCCTATGCCAAGCCTCTGGCCGCCGCTTTTGCGTCCCTCCAGCAGGCCACCGCCTGGCTGGCCGGCGAAGGCGGCAGCAGCCCGGACAACATTGGCGGTGCAGCGGTTGAATACACCCGCCTGTTCAGCATCGTCGCGGTCGGCTGGAGCTGGCTGCGTGCGGCCGCCTGCTGCCTGCGCAGCTTGGAGACCGAACCCGCAGATGCCGCTTTCTACCGCAACAAGCTGGTCGTCGGGCGCTTCTTCATGGAGCGCTATGTCAGCGAACACAGCAGCCTGCTGAGCAAGCTGACCAGCGGCGCGGACACCATGATGGCGCTGGAAGCCGAGGCGTTCTGAGAACCCTGGCAGATACCCCCCGAAAACGCCCGCCTCGCGCGGGCGTTTTTTTGCCCGAATCCAGCCTGTGCCTTCGTATACACTACTGCGGATAACGATCAGGCTGGAAGCTGTGATGGGTGGACCTGGGGGCCGTTCCGGCCTTGTCGCACTGGGGGTTTTGCTGGCGGGCTGTTTCGATGGCGAGAACTTGCCGCCGGACCTGGAAGAAGAGGCGCTGCCGGATCTGTGCGTGACGGCTGAATGCGGCGAGAAATACGTCTTTGATATCGCCATCCCGGATGCGGAAAACCTGCTTCTCACCGATGACGGCCGACTGTTCGTCAGCGGGGGGACCAATGTCTTCGAAATCCGCCCGGTCACGGGCGGTATCACCGCCGACCCGCTGTACGAGCACTCATGCAATTTCACCGGCCTCGCCAGGCGCGACAGAGTGCTCTACGCAGCCTGCGGCAGCGGCGAACTGTTTGCGGCGGTCCTGAACGACGCGCCCCGGCTGCAGCAGATCCACACGCTGGAGGGCATGCAACTGCCCAACGGCATGGCGGTCGGCCCCGATGACTGCCTGTATGTTGCGGATGGTCCACTGTCCGGCAGTCCGGAAGTTCCTGAACCACAGATTGTCCGGGTCTGCCTGGATGACGATCCGCTGCGCGTGTCGGAACAGAGCCAGTGGCTCGCGCTGGATCTGCAGGCGCCCAATGGCCTCGCCATCGTCGGACGGCGCATGTATCTGACCCTCACCGACCCGATCAATCTCAACGCCGACGTCGCGGTGCTGGACATCCTTCCCGATGGCAGCCCGGGACGCATCAACAGTCTGCACAATCGACAGAGCATCCTGGACGATCTGACGGTGAGTGGAGACCGCTTGCTGGTGACCGACTACATGCGAGGAACCCTGATCCTGCTCGGCACCGATGGGGACATTCTGGGAGAATCCGAGCCCGGCACCTTCACCTCGCCCTCGGCCGTGGCCGTCACCCAGGGGCCGCCCTTTCGGCCGCATGAACTGCTGGTGACGGAAAAGGGCCTGATCGGCGAACACATGTCGGCCTACGGCAATAACCTGAGTCTCTACTATCCGCGGCCCAGCGAGAACGGCACCTCCGAATGAGCGAATTCTCCCAGCTTCCTGCGGCGCAGCGCGTCAGCGGCCACGCCTCCTTCCTGCACCGCGGCACGCCGTGGTGGCAGCAGCTCCAGATTCTGCTGGCCGATACGGTCATGGCTTCGATCGGGGCGCTGCTGTGGCTCGGCGGACGCCCTCTGCGGCGCCTTCTGGTCCGCGGACTGTCCGGTCTGGCCTACCGGCTGATGCGCTCCAAGCAGCGCATATCCCGGATCAATCTGGATCTGGCCTATCAGGGGAAGCTCGACGAGGCCGAGAAGCAGCGCATCATCCGCGGCATGTACACCCATTTTGCACGGGGCCTGCTCGATCTGCTGTTCGACTGGGTCTACTGGCCTCCCCGCAAGATCAGCCGTTATGTCAGCGCCGAAAGCCGGCAACGTCTGGCCGAACTTCAGGCCATGCCGGGCGGCAAAAGCCTGGTCAGCTGCCACCTGGGCAATCCGGATCTGGCGCTCAAGCTGGTCAGCGCCGTCGATTTCGACACCTACGTGATGTACAAGGGCTTCAAGTCGCCCTGGTTCGATCGCTACATCGCCAGGAAACGCCTGCGCGCGGGCAGCGGTCTGATTGAAGTGCCCGCGTCGCGACACAAGGTGGAAGGCGGCAAGCGTGTCTCCACCGGCCGGATGAGCATCCGCGAGGAAATCGATAATCTGTTTGATGCGGGCCACTGCGTCGGCTTTCTCGCCGACCAGTACGCAACCCGGGGCGGCCTGCCGATGACCGTGCTGGGCGTACCCGACACTCCCACCCAGGCCGGGGCCTGGCGTTATGTCGTCGAACGCGGAGTCCCCTTCCTGCTGGTGGTGGCGACTTACACCGAAGACGGCGGCCTGGACTGGCAATGCTCGGAGATCATGGAAATCGAGGACCAAGGCGATTTCGACACGACGCTGCGCCACACCATCGACCGCGCCAATGCCTGGTTCGAGACGCTGATCCGAAAACACCCGGAGCAGTACTTCTGGGGCCACCGGCGCTTCGCGCGGCATCATTACGCCTGAGAAAACGCCGCCGCATCTTGAGCCCTGACCCTCTGGTTGCCCGAAGACTACCGGGGCCGGGGCTCGACCCGTCGCCTGATCGCATCGGCAGCGAGCAAACTCCGGGGACCAGCGCCCCTCCCGCTACACGCCCCCTATAATAGGCGGCTTTTCCCTGACCACCCTCCGCCATGTCGACTCCCGAACCCGGCCACAACTTCCTGCGCACCCTCATTCGTGAAGACATCGAATCCGGGCGCCTGCAAGGCCAGGTGATCACGCGCTTCCCACCGGAACCCAATGGCTATCTCCATCTGGGCCATGCCAAGTCGATCTGCCTCAATTTCGGGCTGGCCGAGCACTTCGGCGGCCTGTGCCATCTGCGCTTCGACGACACCAACCCGGAGAAGGAAAACCAGGAATTCATCGACGCCATCCAGGAAGACATTCGCTGGCTGGGCTTCCATTGGGATGGGCCGGTGCGCTATGCCTCGGATTACTTCGGCACTTTGTACGACTACGCCCTGCACCTGATTCGCGAGGGCCTGGCCTACGTCTGCGAACTGTCCCCACAGCAGGCGCGCGAGTATCGCGGCACGCTGACCGAGGCGGGCCGCAACAGCCCCTACCGGGATCGCCCGGTCGACGAGAATCTGGCCCTGTTCGAGAAGATGCGGGCTGGAGATTTCGACGAGGGCCATTGCGTATTGCGGGCGAAGATCGACATGGCAGCGCCGAACATGAATCTGCGCGACCCGATCATCTACCGCATCCGCAAGGCCAGCCACCACCAGACCGGCGACCAATGGTGCATCTACCCGACCTACGACTTTACTCATGGCCAGTCGGACGCCATCGAGGGCATTACCCACTCGATCTGCACGCTGGAGTTCGAGGATCATCGGCCGTTGTACGACTGGTTCATCGAGCACCTGCCGGTTCCGCACCAGCCGCGGCAGTACGAATTCGCCCGCGGCAACATCAACTACACGGTCACCAGCAAGCGCAAGCTGAAACAGCTGGTGGATGAAGGCCGGGTGCAAGGCTGGGACGATCCACGCATGCCGACCCTGTGCGGAATGCGCCGGCGCGGATTCACCCCCCGCGCGATTCGGACCTTCTGGAACATGGTTGGCGTCGCACGCGCGGACAGCACCGTGGATGTGGCCATGCTCGAGCACGCCATTCGGGACGATTTGAATGAAAATGCCGCCCGCGGCATGTGCGTAATCGAGCCTCTCAAGCTGATCATCACGAATTTCGACAAAGATCAGGTGGAGATGCTCAGCGCTCCGCTTCACCCCCAGCGCCCGGAGCTTGGCGAACGGCAGGTTCCCCTGAGCCGGGAGCTCTGGATCGAACGCGAGGACTTCCGCCTGGAGGCGAACAAGAAGTACAAGCGTCTGGTACTGGGCAAGAAGGTGCGACTGCGCTACGGCTACGTCGTGGTCGCCGACGCGGTCGAAACCGACGCGAATGGCCAGATCACGGCTGTGCTGTGTCACTACGAACCGGAAACCCTGGGCGCGGATCCGGCCGACGGGATCAAGCCCAAGGGCGTGATTCACTGGGTGTCCGCCAGCCACGGCCGTCAAGCCACAGTGCGCCTCTACGACCGGCTGTTCCTGCATCCCACGCCCGATCGTGGCGACACGGATTTTCTGCAGCACCTGAACCCCGAATCCCTGCAGATTCGTGACAACTGCTGGATAGAGCCAGCCCTCGCCCGGGCCGCTCCGGAAAGTTCATTCCAGTTCGAAAGGCTGGGCTACTTCGTGGCTGACCGTCATGAACACAGCGAGCGCGCTCCGGTATTCAACCGCACGGTAGAGCTGCGGGACACCTGGAGCAGGATCGAGGGCGACACGGCCAAAGGCTAGACATGAAAACGCCCGGCACCAGGCCGGGCGTCATCACTGTCAATCGTCGTTCCCTTCCTGCAAGCCGGCGATGCCCGGCCCGCAGTTCGGCAACGAATCAGAAGGAATCGCGCAGGATGCGAACCTTGGCCGCGTCGCGCAGGGCCGCCTGCATGGCGGCGAATTCCTGGTTGGCGTGGCGATCCAGCAGACGGCGACGCAGCTGTTGCTTGTCGGCTTCGCTGGCCTGGGCCCATTCGCCATCAATCACTTCGGTCAACTCCAGGACGGCGCCATCACCACTCGATGGCAGGCTGATCCAGCTGTAGCTGGCCGTGCCCTCAGCCGGCGGATCAAGCCTGAAGGCGGCGGCGACCAGGGCGCGATCGGGCTTGCTCTCTCCCCGCTGGACCAACTCCGCCGCCCGGTTGCTGGCGACCGCGGTGTCTTCCAGTTCCGCCAGCGTCACTTCCCCGCTTTCCAGCCGTGCCAGATCGGCCTTGGCCAGTTGCTCGACCTTGGCGGCAACGGCTTCGGCCAGCAATTCCTCACGCAGACTTTCACGAACCTCGTCCAGGGTTTGCTGACGGGCCGGCTCATGTTCCAGGCGGCGCAGCACGATCTGCCGGGCCCCCAGCGTAATGGGCTGGCTGTTCTCGCCCCCGTTCAGGACCAGATCATTGAATGCGGCCTCAATCACCGCATCCTCGGCCGCGATGCCAGCCCCGCCGTCACGGGTGAACCAGGCGGATTCCTTGATTTCCAGATCCAGCGCGCTGGCGGCCGGTTCCAGCGACGCCGGATTCTCGAAGCTCAGCTGCTCCAGTTGCTCGGCCTGAGCCTGGAAACGCTCGCGGGCCACACGCTCCCTGTAAAGGTCTTCCACTTCTTGGCGGGTCGCGTCCTCTTCAAACGCACGCACCCGCGGTTCGCGAAGATCCGTCATCTTGATCAAATGCCAGCCGAAGCTCGTTTCCACCGGCTCGCTCACTTCGCCGACCTGCAGCGCGAACAGCGCTTCCTCGAAAGGCGCCACCATCATGCCGCGGCTGACCCAGCCCAGATCACCGCCCTTGGCCTGCGAACCGGGGTCTTGCGAGTGCTCGGTAGCCAGGGCAGCGAAATCCGCCCCTTCCTCCAACTGCTGGGCGAGAGCCTCGATCTGAGCCTGCGCGCCATCGACGCTGGAGCGGATCAGGATATGCCGCGCCTGCCGTTGTTCCGGTTCGGCGAAGCGGGAATTCTTCTCTTCTTCGTACAGCGCCTTCAGGGCCGCTTCGTCAAGCTCGACCGCTTCCTTGAGCGCACGCCGATTGAGTTCCAGATAGCTGACGCGCACCCGTTCGGGCGCCTGCAGGCTGGCCTTGCGTTCCTCATAGCGGGCTGCGATGGATTCGTCGCTGACCTTGATGTCCTGAGCGATCTTCTCACTGTCATAGCGGCGCCAGGCGAAGCGACGCTGTTGCTTTTCAAGCGCATACGCCCGCTGGAGCTCGGGCTCGGCCAGCATCGCCGAACCTGTCACCGCCTGGCGCATCTGAAGATCCGTCAGATAGGCGCGCACCCGATCCTCGTAAACCACCGGACTCATCCCCTGACGGGACAGCTGCTCGCGATAGCGGGCCGTCGAAAATTGTCCGTTGTCCTGGAAGGCTTCCTGGGCGCGGATGAAGTCCATCAGCTTCCGATCGGAGACCCGGTAGCGCTCCTCCTGCATGTACTGGCGATTGACGGCGTCCTGAACCAGTCCGTCAAGCACGCTGCGCCGAAGCATGTCCGGATTGATCATGTCCGGACGAAAGCTTTCCCCCAGCATCTGCTGCAGTTGCTGGTAACGCTGCTGGTACTGCTGCGTCAGCTGCCCTTCAGTGATGGTCTCGTCACCAACCTTGGCGACGTCGGTGGAACCGCCATCGCTGCGGAAAGCCTCGATGCCGAAGAAAGCGAAAGGGATGCAAATGATGCCGACGATGAACCAGGCCAGGGGGCCGGTCGCCCGATCACGGATTTTCTGCAACATGTCTCTTCCAAAACAACAACGGCACCTGAAAGGTGCCTTTGACGGTGCCGAAATGGCGGAGCGGACGGGACTCGAACCCGCGACCCCCGGCGTGACAGGCCGGTATTCTAACCAACTGAACTACCGCTCCGGAATTCTTTGGTGGGTGCTGACGGGATCGAACCGCCGACATTCGCCTTGTAAGGGCGACGCTCTACCA
>JBFKIN010000133.1:0-7125 GCA_041632255.1 Oceanococcus sp.
CCCAGGCCTCGGCAGGTCTGCAGCAGGCCGAATCGCAGCTGGCCCTGGACCGCAGCCAGAGATCGACCAACAAGCAGGCCCTGGAACAGGAGCGGGAACTGCTGGCGCTGGCGGAGCGCGCAGTGGCGCGGGCCGTGAAGCTGCGCAACGACGGCGTGCTCTCCGAAGCCGACCTCGATGCGACCAAGCAGAACCTGCAGCGACAGAAGCTGGCTTTGCAGCAGAGGGAACTGGCCGTTCGCCAGGCCGACGCGGTGACCCGGCAGTTACAGGCCCAGCTGCGCAGCGCCGAAGCCCGCCTGCAGGCCGCCGAACTGGACCTGGCGCGTACCCGGATTCACGCGCCCTTCGAGGCTGCCGTTCTGGCGACGCGTGTCGCCGTGGGTGACCGCGTGAACCCGGGACAAGCGCTGATCGAACTGTATGACACCCGACGGGTGGAGATTCGCGCCCAGGTACCGTCACGCTATCTGGCCGGGCTGCGTCGGGCGCGGGAAGAAAATCTTCCGGTGACCGCCGTCGCCACCAGCGCCGGACGCCGCCTGCCGGCCACGTTCACCCGCCTGGCTTCCAGCGGCGGCGGCGGCGGACAGGACGCCTATTTCCGCCTTCTCGGCGCGGACCTGCCCGTGGACAGCAAGCTGAGCCTGGAGCTGGTCCTGCCGCCCGAAGAGGACGCCATCGCCCTGCCCTTCGACGCCATTTACGATCTCTCGCGCATCTTCCGCGTGCGCGACGGACGCCTGCAGAGCCTCAGCATTGAGAAGCTGGGCGATTACGTGCCGCAGAACGCGCCCACCCAGAGCCAGTACCTGCTCGTCAGGGCGTCCGGAGTGGAAGCCGGTGACGAGATCGTGATCAGTCAGCTGCCCAACGCGATCACGGGCCTCAAAGTACAGACCATCACCCAATGAGCAACACCGGCAGCGGCAACGTCTATACCCACCGCGATGACCTGATCGGCCGCTTCGCGCAGCATCCGGTCGCCTGCAATCTGCTGATGATCCTGATGCTGCTGGCGGGATTCTGGGGTCTGGCCAAGCTCAACACCCAGTTCTTCCCGACCTTCTCCATCGATTTCATTCATATCTCGGTGCCGTGGAGTGGCGCGAGCACCGAAGACGTCGAGGAGGCCATCGTCGCCCCGATCGAAGACAAGGTGCGCAACCTGGCTGACATCAAGGAAATGAGTTCCGTGGCGAAACGGGGCTGGGGCGGTGTCTGGCTGCGTTTTGAGGAAGGCACCAACCTGGACGCCGCCGCTGACGAGGTCCGCCAGGCCGTTGACACCATCCGGAACTTTCCCCAGGACGCGGAGGAACCTCAGATCACGATCCTGGAGAACCGGGAACTGATCAGCCGCCTGGTCGTCACGGGACCGGACAATCTGGCCGAGCTGCGCCCAATCGCCAAGCGCATGGAAGAGGAATTGCTCGCGGCGGGCATTGCGGAAATCCGCATCGTCGGCCTGCCCGAGGAAGAAATCGCGATCCAGTTCGAACGCGCCATGCTCCATGAGCTCGGCCTGACCCTGCCGGCCATTGCGGAGCGCATCCGCGTGCAGAGCCGGGACGTCCCCGCCGGCCAGCTGGGTCAGGCGGACGTGGCCCGGGAACTGCGCGCCACCCAGCAGCGCCGTTCCGAGCTCGGCTATCAGCGCCTTCCTCTAGTGAGCCAGGCCGATGGCAGCGTCCTGACTCTGGGCGATGTCGCCACCGTCAGCCGCCGAGCCCGCGCCGGCACGCTGACCATGCGCATGGACGGCAAGCCGGCGGTGGAGCTGGCGCTGTACCGGGCGCACAACGACGATACCCTGAGCATGGCCGAAACCGTCGAGCAGTGGCTGGGCGGCTTCCGCGCCAGCCTGCCCCCGGGCATCGACGTGACGGTCTACGATGAACAGTGGAAGCCGCTGCAGGAGCGCATCCAGCTGCTGGTGAAGAACGGGGCTACCGGTCTCGTGCTCGTTGTCCTGATCCTTTACCTGTTCCTGACCGGGCGGGTCGCCTTCTGGGTCACGGTCGGCATTCCGGTGTCCTTCATGGCCACCCTGATGGTGCTGTACCTGATCGGCGGCAGCATCAACATGATTTCGGTGTTCGCCCTGATCATGGCCCTGGGCATCATCGTGGACGACGCCATCGTGGTGGGGGAAGACGCCCTCACGCACTACCAGACCGGCGAGGATCCGCTGAAGGCCGCCGAGGGCGGGGCCCGGCGCATGTTCTGGCCGGTGATGTCCTCGTCGCTCACCACCGTGGCAGCCTTTCTCCCCCTGATGCTGATCGGCGACTACATCGGCGCCATTCTTGGCGCCATTCCCTGGGTCATCGTCTGCGTCATCATTGCCTCCCTGATCGAAAGCTTCCTGATCCTGCCCGGACATCTTTCGCACAGCTTCCGCAAGCAGCATCACCAGGGCGAGCGGCCCTTTCGCCAGCGCCTGAACCAGCGCTTCGACGACTTTCGTGACAAGGTGTTCCGCCCGATCATCAGCCACGCACTTGATCACCGGCGCCTCGTCGTGGCCGGTGCGTTCGGCGCCATGATCATCACGATTGGTCTCATGGCCGGAGGGCGCATCGCCTTCGTGTTCTTTCCGACCCCGGAAGTGAACATGCTGATCGCGAACGCGAACTTCGCCGCCGGAACACCCCGGGAACGGGTCTCTGACTACATGAGCGAGATCGAGCGGCAACTGGCGCTGACGGACGAAGCCCTGGGTGGCGGTCTGGTGACCACGGCCGTGACCAGGCTGGGCATGGCGATACAGCCCGGCACCAATTTCACCCGCACCGGCGACCAGTACGCGCACATACAGATCGAACTGATCGCCTCGGATCATCGCGACGTCCGCAATACCCAGTTCATCCAGGAACTGGAATCGCGGGTCCGGCGCATCCCGGAACTCACCGCCTTTGGTGTGTTCGAGCCCTCCGTTGGCCCACCGGGCAGGGACCTGGAGGTCCGCGTCACCGGCCATGATGCTGCGGCGATCAAACAGGCCGCGGTGGCCCTGGCCGAAATCATGGCTGCCGTGCCCGGCGTGACGGGGGTCGAGGACGACACCCCCTATGGCGCCGAACAGATCATCTTCGAATTGAGCCCGGTGGGCGAATCGCTGGGCTTGAGCACGGCCGAGGTCGGACGTCAGCTGCGCGCGGCCTTTGACGGAGAGATCGTGCAGATCATCCAGATCCAGGGCGATGAGGTTGAGGTGCGCGTGACCGGCGTGGACGCAGAACGCAACTATCTGCGCGGCCTCGACAGCCTGCCCATTGTGCTGCCTGACGGACGCAGCCTGCCGCTTGCCAATGCAGTGACTTTCCGCGCCGAGCGCGGCTTCGAGCGACTGCGCCATGCCGATGGACTGCTGGCCATCAAGGTGACCGGCGATGTCATCGAATCCATCGGCAACGCCAACCTGATCCGTGCGGATCTGGCCAAGGAGGCGCTGCCCGAACTGCGCAAGCGCTATCCGGTCCAGTTCGAGTTCACCGGACAGGCGGAGGATCAGGCGGAAACCCTGGGTGACATGGGGCGCGGCCTGTTCTATGGCCTGGCCATGATCTACCTGGTGCTGGCCTGGGTCTTCGGCTCCTACGGCTGGCCGCTGATCGTGATGAGCATTATCCCCTTTGGCCTGGTCGGCGCTCTTTTCGGGCACTGGGTCATGGGCCTGGACCTGACCATCCTGTCCATCTTCGGGCTGTTCGGGTTATCCGGCATCGTGGTGAATGACTCCATCATCCTTGTCGCCTTCTACCGGGAGCTGCGCGACAAGGGGCTGGACATGCGCTCGGCCCTGATCGAGGCCAGCTGCCAGCGCCTCCGCGCCGTGCTGCTGACCTCGCTGACCACCATCGGCGGCCTGACCCCGCTCATGTTCGAGACCAGCCTGCAGGCGACTTTCCTGGTCCCCATGGCCACATCCATCACTTTCGGTCTCGCCTTCGCCACCGCCCTGGTCCTGATCGTGGTGCCGACACTGCTCAGCCTTTACGAGGAGCGTTTCGGCAGGGCACGGGAACAACGCGAGGCCGCACTGGAACCGGCCTGAGCAAAAGCACCCCAAGCCGTCGGCCGATGCATTGATTCGCTGACAAAACCACCGGGCAGGGACAGGCGGGACGCGAGAAAAAGGGCCTGGGGCGCACGCGGCCGACGCAGGTTCAATGCGCCTGGCGCGCTGGCTGCCTCCACGGGCCCCGTGGGCCCGGCGGAGCGACCGGGTGACCTCTACCAGGGAATGAAGCGCGAGCGCTTGCGCTGGCCGAACAGGCTGTCCAGGCCGCCGCCGACGATGTCCGCGCCGGTCTTGGCCATGGTTCGCGCCACATCGGTGCCCGTCATCACGCCACGCAGGGCATCCTTGAATCCAGCGGTCACTTCCTTGCGGAACTCGGGCAACAGTTCCTCGCCGGCCTTGATGGCGCCGCGGCGGACCCGCTCTTCGACCTCGGCGGCCAGTTCCTCGCGCAGACGCTCGATTCGCCGCTCCAGGGCCCGCCGATACAGCAGATAGGCCAGCAGCCAGGTCAGCACGCTGCTCATGGCGGCGGTCATCAGGGCCAGTAGTACGTCGCTCATCGTGTTCCCAGGTTGCGTCGCGCGCCGTCACCTCGTCCGGACGGCTCGTTATACTGGGCATCATAATTCAAATTTGTGTCATTGCCCCGCCACCTGACCGGGGCACCGGGGAGACCGCACTTTATGATTTCCGCTCAGACCATCCTTCGCGTGGTGGAGCCGATTGTCTTCGGCCGCAAACTGGTGGGGCTGGCAGTGCTCACGGCACTGACCGCCTGGCTGGGCTGGCATGCCTCGCAGGTCGAGGTGGACGCGGGCTTCGACAAGCAATTGCCGCAAAGTCACCCCTACATGGCGACCTTCAATGAATACAAGGATGCCTTTGGTGGTGCCAATCTGATCAGCATCGCGCTGCTCAATCATGAAGGGGACATTTACAACGAGAAATTTCTGGAGCGGCTGAAGAAGGTCACCGATGAAATCTTCTTCCTGCCCGGGGTGGATCGCTCCCGCGTGACTTCTTTGTTCACGCCCGGGGTGCGCTACATAGAAATCGTCGAAGGCGGATTCAAGGGCGGCGATGTGGTGCCGCGCAACTACGAGCCCAGCCCCCAGATGTTCCAGCAGATCCGTGACAATGTCGGCAAGGCCGGCATCATCGGCCGGCTGGTGTCCACTGATCAGCGCGGCGCGATGATCGTGGCCGAACTCCTGGAAATCCATCCCTCGACCGGTGAGAAGCTCGACTATCGGGAAGTGGCCGCCAAACTGGAGGAAATCCGGGACAAGTACGAAGATGCCGGAATCAGCGTTCACATCATCGGCTTTGCCAAGATTGTCGGCAACGTGACCGATGCGGCCGGTGAGGTGGTGATGTTCTTCGCCATCGCCCTGTTACTGACGGCCCTTCTGTTGCGGGTCTACAGCGCCTCCTGGAAACTCTCCGCCCTGCCCCTGGCCTGTTCGCTGGTCGCCGTCGTCTGGGAGTTCGGGCTGCTGCACATCTTCGGCATGGGCCTGGACCCCTTCGCCATTCTGGTTCCCTTTCTGGTGTTGGCCAACGGCGTCGAGCATGGCATCCAGATGGTCAACGCCTGGGCCGACGAGATCACCAACTACGAGACGGACAGCCACCAGGCGGCGGTCAATTCCTTTCGTCGCGTCGCCATCCCCGGCACCGCCGCCCTGATGACCGACGTTTTCGGTTTCGTCACGATTGCTTTGATCGATATCCAGATCATTCAGGAGATGGCGCTCAACGCGGCTTTCGGCATGGCAGCCATCATCATCACCAACAAATGGCTGATGCCGATTCTGCTGACTTATATCCGCATCGCGAATCCGGAGGAATACAAGCGCCGACTGGACTGGCGTGAGGGCATCGGCAACCGTTTCTGGAAGGTCATCGCGCGCACGACCGAGAAGCGAAACGCGATCATCATCCTGATCATGACGGCCGGACTGCTGGCCTGGGGCCTCTGGAAGGGACAGGACATCCGTATCGGAGACACCCAGGAAGGCGTCCCCGAGCTGCGGCCGGATTCACGCTACAACCACGATTCCCGCGTCATTACCGAGCATTTCCGCATCGGGGTGGATCAGCTTAAGGTCATGGCCGAGGCCGAACCCCAGGCCTGTATCCAGCACGAGGTGCTGGATCTGATCGACCGTTTCGCCTGGCGCATGCAGAACACCCCGGGCGTGGACTCGGTGCAGGCGCTGCCGCAAATCGCCAAGCACGTGCGCAAGGCCTGGAACGAGGGCAGCCCCAAGTGGGCAGTGCTTCCGCGCAATCAGTACGCCATCGTGCAGGCCATCAGCCCGGTACCCTCCTCGGCGGGCCTGCAGAATCCCGATTGCAGCGTCATGCCCGTGCTCGTCTTTACTGAGAATCACAAGGCTGAGACCCTCGAAACCATATTCGCCGCCGCCGAGCAGTTCCGGGCGGAGGTCAACGCCGAGTACGACGGCAAGCCGCCAGTGAACTTCGCGCTGGCCAGCGGCAATGTCGGGGTCATGGCCGCCACCAACGAGGTGATCAAGGCGGAGGAAAAGCCCATTCTGTTCTGGGTCTACGCGGCGGTCGGCCTCATGTGCTGGCTGTCCTTCCGCTCCCTCTCCGCGATCATCTGCATCATGACCCCTCTGGCGGTGGTGTCGCTCGTCGCCTACGCGGTCATGGCGGTGCTGGATATCGGCTTGAAGGTCGCAACCCTGCCGGTCGCCGCACTGGCGGTTGGCATAGGCATCGACTTCGGCATTTATACCTTCAGCGTGCTTCAGGACCACCTGGACGACGGCATGCCATTGAAAGACGCGTATTACCGCACACTGCAACTCACCGGCAAGGCGGTCGCCTTTACCGGGGTGGCGCTGTCTATCGGCGTGATCACCTGGATCTGGTCAGACTTGCAGTTCCAGCGCGATATGGGGCTGCTGATGGTATTCATGTTCCTGGCCAACATGATCGGAGCGCTGTTCGTGCTGCCGGCCCTTGCGGTGTTCTTTGCCCGACCCGCCAAGCACGCCGAGGGAACCTGGGTCCGCGCCACACACTCAGACAAGGGATGACCCGGATGCCTCATACGCCACTTC
>JBFKIN010000134.1:0-7029 GCA_041632255.1 Oceanococcus sp.
CTGCTCGAAAGGCTGGAGATCCGCCGGAACCCCAGACCGCAAGGCTTTGCCGCCAATCACAATGCGGCGCTGTCTGACAGCGACTCGGAGTTTGTGCTGATCGCGGACCCCTGTCTGGGGCTGCCCGAGCCCGTTTTTGAAGCGCTGGAGGCGCGTCTGCGGGAACCGGGCAGCGGCATTGTCAGCCCTCAGGCCTGCTCGCCAGACGGTCGGCTCGAAGACAACGGTCGCGAGTTGGTCACGCCATCTGCACTGCTACGCCACTACCTGCTGCGCCAGACGCGAGCACCGTCAACGCGCAGCGAGCAATTGGTCGAGCCGGTAGATTGGCTGGCCGGGCTGTTTCTGGCGATGCGAAGGGAAACTTTTGCCCGCCTGCGGGGTTTTGACGCCGGCTATTTCCTGTATTGCGAGGATGTCGACCTCTGCCTGCGAGCCTGGCAGCAGGGCCTGGCCGTCGAGTTGCTGCCCCAACTCACGATCCACCACGCAGCCAATCGCGACACCCGGCGCAAGTGGCGCCATTTTCTGTGGCATGTGGGCAGCCTGCTGCGGCTATGGCGGTCGGAGCCGTATCGACGGGCGCGTCAGGGCACCTGCTTGCCCGGTTGATCGTCAGCGAATCTGGCGTAGCGCGCCGTGTAGTCGGGGTCCAGAAACGGATCCCGTGTCGCATGGCGCCAATCCATCAGCGCCTGCTTAAGACGGCTCTCTATCTCTTCCATTTCCGGATCCCCCGCCAGGTTGTGGAACTCGACGGGATCCTCTTCCAGGTCATAGAGCTCATACTCGGGCGGATTCACGAAGGTCTCAAACGCGCGGCGGACGTCGGTCCCCTCATAGCGCGACTCGCCTGCCGTCACATAGGCTTTGTCGCCGTCTACTTCGGGACGGGGCTTTCTTTGACCAGCAAGCAGATTGTGGATGAGCTTGTATCGGCGATCACGAATGGCCCGCCGGGGAAAGAACTGGCTGGCTGCGTGGAAATGGAATTCGCCAACAAGATAATCCCGTTGCGGTGCTTCCGGGTCGCTGACCAGACCACGCAATGATGCGCCATGGAGGTCCGGCGGCAGATCCATGCCCAGCGCATCGAGAACCGTCGGAAAGATATCCACGGTGGAGACCATCGCATCGGTTCTCATCGGCAAAGACACCCCCGGCCAGTGCACCAGGAAAGGTATCCTCAGGCCGAATTCATAGGTGGTCGTCTTGCCCCGGCAGAAGGGTGGGCCGTGGTCGCCGACGAAGATAACCAGCGTATCTTCGGCATGACCGGCTTCCTGAAGGGCCTCCAGCAGAAGTCCCACGCCGACATCAAGACGCTGGACTGCGTTGTAATAGCCGGCAGTGCGTCGGCGCTGCGCTTCCGAGTCCACTTGCTGAGCGTCAAAAAGCGTTTCCTCGCTGGGTTGGACCGGTTCTTCGGGCAATCCGTCAACCTGTGTCGGGAAATGCATGTGATCAGCGTCACCGGTCACCGGCAGCGTGTGCGGGTCGGAATAGCTGACCAGCAGGAAAAATGGCTGCGCCCCACTGTCGACCATGAACCGGCCTGCGACTCTGGCGACGTCGCGAACGCGCCGCATGTCGATATTCTGGACACGTTGATCGAACAGGAAGCTGCTTTCAGGATCAACATGCAGCTTGCCGATGATGCCCGTTCGCATGCCTGTGCGCTTCAGCACGTTGGGCAGGGTCCCCGCGCGCAGGTGGGGATGCAGCGCCAATCCGCTGCCGGACGCCAGGCCATACTGGCCCGTGGCATGCGGATACAGCCCGGAAAAAATGGAACTGCGCGATGAACTGCAGGACGCCTGGGTCACGTAGGCCACATCAAACTGGGTGCTGCGCGCGGCCAGGCCGTCCAGATGAGGCGTCTCAATCACGCTCTCGCCGTAGCTGCCCAGCTGCAGACCGAGATCATCGGCGGTGATCAGCAGAACATTGCGAATCCCGGGCTCGCTTTCCGCGCTGTCACCGCAGCCGCTCAGGAGCAGGGCGACCAGACCCGGAACGATCACCTGGAGCACTGGATGTAAACACCTCATTGCCGGAATTCGTCGCCTGCTACAGCGCCAGAACCACCCCGGCCGACAGGGCCAGCTGATAGATGATCTGGACCAGGTCTTTCGAGAACTGGAATTCCTTGCCATCGATCTGCGGCAGTACCAGGATTTCGTCGCCGGGCTGCAGACGGGTTGACCGGAACAGGCCGCTTCGGGCCCGTTCCATTTCGCCGTTGGGTCGGACCACGAATACCCGACTTGCGTCGCCCTTCTGGGTCATGCCCCCGGCCTGTTCTATGAAGTATTCCACTGATTTGCCCGCCTGGAATGCAAAGGAACTGGGGAAGTAAACCTCGCCCTGGACAGCAATGATGTTCGCCTTGCGCGGAATGCGGATCAGGTCGCGATCCTGGAGATCAATGCTGGCCGGATCGAAACCTTCGTGCAAGACAAGGCGTCCTTCCGGCTTCACGTCACGAGCCCGTTCAATGAACTTGAGAATCAACTCTGCTTCACGCGCCCGCAGCTCAGCTTCCTCGCGGGTGCCCGAGCGGGCCGACAGCACGGACTGCTCGAGCTTTTCCAGCATCTGATTGAGCACTTCCTTCTGCCGCTTCGCAATGCTGGCACGGTAAAGCTGAACTCCGTCCAGGTTCGAACGCGGGGTCGGGGTGATCTGCGCGAGCAATTCCGCCAGGCTGGCCTCGCTCGGCAGCACGTACTGGCTGACCCCTTCGTACTCGCCTTCGACCCGCGCAATGACCGTCGCGACCTGCCTGTCCGCGTGCACGCTGACCTCGTCACCGGAAACGACCTTGATCCCCTGAAGTCCCGCATCGTTCAGACTCAGGTACTCCACGTGACGTTGCGGTGTCTGGTTATGCACGATCTGGACGTGGGTGGCCATCTCGTCCACTCCTGCCATGCTCAGCAGGTCAGGCAGAAGGATCTCGTCTTCAAACTCGAACTGCAGCGGCTTCTGCACCAGGCCCGAGACAGTGGCCACAGCCCGCCGTGGTCCCACCACAATCGTATCCCCATCCTGAAACTGGATCAGAGGGAGCTTTCCACGCAGCAGGAAATCGTACAGATTGACGCGCCGCAGCGACTTGCCGCCCCGCATCACCCGGATATCGAGAAAGCTGCCCGTGTCGGTATCGATGCCGCCGGCACGATCAAGAAAATGCAGTATGGAATCTGATGCGTAGGCACCATAAAGGCCCGGCTCGACGACGTTTCCGGTGACGAAGACCTTGACCGGCTCGGCATTGGCCAATGCCGCATAAACGCCGACATTCTCACGGTAGACTTGCTTGACGCGTTCCGTCACCAGTTGGTTGAGCAGTCCGTTGCGCACATTGAGCACGCGCACCGGCCCGAGCTTGGGGACGAAAATATTCCCCTGGGAGTCCACCTGCAGACGCAGTTGCGCCTCGGCAGCCCCCCACAGCTTGAGGTCCACCCAGTCCCCCACACTGATCAGATAATCGGGATTGAAACCACGGAAACTCTGTTGCGCGAACCTCCCGAGGAAGAGGCGAGCGCCGAAGATCGATTCGTCGATCTCGCGCTCCTCGAGCGACACGCCCGGCAATGGCGCCTGCGGCTGAGGCGCCTGATTCGCCATAGGCGGCTGCTGACTCAGGCTGGTGGCAGGCTGCAGGCTGACAGGGGCCTGCGGCTCGAGAAACGATGGCGGCTGGGCCAGTGCAGGCCAGGACCAGATGGCTGCCAGCAGCCATATCAAAGGCTTCGCATTCATTCGCGATGATCCTGAATGGTTGCCACGATCAGATTGGCAACAAAGAAGATGAGATTCAACATGACGAAGACGGTGACGGTCCAGTAGGCCGCACGTGGGTGCTCCGCCGAATCGGGCAGGCTGGGCAAGTCCACGGACACCAGGTACTTGACCTTTCGCACCGCATCCAGCCGGGTGGACTCCAGCGAAGCCAGTGCGCTCTTGTAGAGCTCGGTGGCCAGGCGCATATTCACCTCGGCATCCTGATAGGCGAGCATCAATTCGTTCAATCCTTCCGATTCCTTGCCCACCAGGCGCCCTCTCTCCTGCCTGACCTGATCCTCCAGCGCCTGGATGCGTTGCCTGGCGGCGACGACATCCGGTGCTTCGGGATTGAGAAACGCAGACAGCGCCTTGAGCTGGGTCCGCTGCTTGGACAACTCGACTTCCAGGCCAGCCAGGATTTCCCCAACGGCCTCGCTTTCCCTCTGCGGACTGAACACTTCGTTCTGGCGTTGCAGCTGGATCAGGTCCCGGGACGCGTCCTTCAGCCGGCCGTGTGCCGAATCAACCTGCGCGTTCATGAAGGCGAGTTGCTGCTGGGCCAGTTCACGGCTCACTTCATTCACGAAGGATTCGCTGCGTTCAACCAGCGCCTGCGTCACCCTTTGCGCGAAGCCGGGATCATGGGCGATAAATTCCACGTCCAGAATCAGCGACTCATCATCGATCGAGACCCGCAGATGGTCACGATAGAATTTGAGAAAGTCCTCCTCCGACGCATCAGCGCCCAGGCGACCCAACCAATCGACCGCGTCACTGCTGAAGTGCTGCCGAAGATCCAGTCTGCGATCCAGCCACTCCAGCATGGTGCGGGAGGCCATGAACCTCTCGACCAGCAGGGCATCCTGCTTGCTGCGCCCGCCACGGACGCTGAACAGCCCCAGGGCCAGTTCCGCCCCTGCTGCCGCAGGCGTGGCTTCCTCCTCGATCATCACCTGCGCCCGGCTGACGTAGCCTGCGGAAGCGATCAACCCGAGATACAGGAAACAGAGCGCGGTCGGGGCAACAACCAGCGAAAGATAACGGAGTCTGTACGCTGACGGATGGAAAAATGCGCTGATCATCCGGCGTTTCGGTCCTGGTGGTAGGCCTTGATCGCAAGGCCGATATCATTGAAGTACTGCGGCCCCTGAGGCGACATGTAAATCCCTGCCTCGCAATCACGCTTCAGGTTCTGCAGATTATGACTGACCATGATGATGCTGGCCTGACCCTTGAGCGACTCAAACGCAGCCTTGGCCTTGTCCTTGAATTTCTGGTCGCCGACTGCAGTCAATTCGTCGATCAGGTAGTAGTCGTAGGCGAAGGCGAGAGACAGGGCGAACCCCAGGCGGGCCTTCATCCCTGACGAATAGGTTCTGACCGGCCGATCGAAAAAGTCGCCCAGCTCGGTGAAATGGTGGATGAATTCTACCCGCTCGCGGGTGGCCGCGACATCATCGCCATTGATCCGGCAGATGAATCGGGCGTTGTCACGCCCGGAACTCCAGGGCGCGAAGCCGCTGGACAGGCCCAGCGGTGGAGAGACTCTCCCGTCAGCGGTGATGCTGCCGCGGTCGGGCAGCTCGATGCCGCCGAGAAGCCTCAGCAGGGTGGATTTTCCCGCACCGTTGCGGCCGACGACCCCGACATGGGTGCGGGAGGGCAGCTCCAGATTGACGTCCCGGAAAACGACGTATCGCTCGTAGCCGGGCACGACATAGGACTTGGTGACGCCGCGCACCTTGATCATGACAACAATCGATCCAGATAGCGGCGGTATGAGGACAGCCCGATGAACAACAACACAAGGATACAGACCCAGACATAGGCCCAACTGCCTGGGGAATCGTAGGCGGGCAGCACGGCCGCACGCGTCAGATCGATCGCATGCAGCACCGGATTCCATGTCAGATAGTGACGGAACCCTCCGGGAATCTGCTCGATGGTGAAAAAGACCCCGGAAATGAACAGCATGGGCCGGTTCACCATCGTGAAAATTTTGCGCAGATCGGGGAAGACCGTGCCGTAAACCTCGAACACGAGCCCCAGGCTGAGGCCCAGCGCGAGCAAGGAAAACAGGCCAAAAACCACGGGCAGGGCCTCGGCGGACACGCTGTGGCCAAGCCAGAACCATACGGCCAGAAAAAGGACCAGCACGCTGCCGTGGGTCAGGCCGTCAATCACGCTTCTGGCGAGCATGACGTCAATGGGCTTGATCTGGCTGTAGCTGAACAGGCCCTTGTTCTGCTGCATGACACCCTGGGTGTTCGCCACTGCATGCATGTAGATGAAGAAGGACACCACCCCGAAGACGAAAAAAACGATGGGGCTTTCACCGTACATGGGCACGTTGCGCCCGAGCAGTACGACGCGCACCACGGACAGCACCGCCACCAGCGCGGCGGGTTCGGCCACGGCCCACAGGTACCCCAGCCGCGTTCGCCCGAACTGGTCGATCAGGTCACGCAACAAAAAGGCGTAGAGCGAGGTGAGGAAGACTCGGCCGCTGCTTCTTCCCGAGCGCTGCGGGGGCAGTTGGGGGATCAGCGGATCGGCCACGCGGTTCCTCTACGGATCGGCGCGTATGGCAATACGGACATGACGCTGCATGGGATTGAATGCAGCCATTGTATCGAAATGCGCCGTGACCCAAACAGCCGTTAAAATAGCCGGCCCCATTCGCCGATATCGGCTCCAAGTCTTGTTGTCCTGGAAAAATCCCAAGTTCAGAGCGCTGAGCCTGCGCCTAGTGCACTCATCCAGCGCAAGACGCCTTGCCGCCTGGCCCATCTTCCTTCCGCTGTGTCGCCGTCTGGAATGGTTTTTTCTGAGGCGAATGGCCGGCAGCCTGTTCGACACCGACTGGTACCGCGAGCGGTATCTCCCGGCGCGCTCCGGTGCGTTTGACCCACTCTGGCATTACGTCCGCGAGGGGGATGCTCTCGGACACAATCCCAGCCTGTATTTCGAGCGCGATCTGTATCTCGGTCGAGCAGGCAACTTTCCGCAGGCGCCGATAACCGCGCTGAGCCATTTCCTGCTGTTTGGACGGCTGCGACGGATTTCGCCAAGCCCCTGGTTCGACTACCGCTGGTATCTGACCAAGAATCCGGACGTCGCGATCGCGCATATCGAGCCGTTTCGCCATTTCATTGACTGCGGCCTGGCTGAAAATCGCAGCGCCTCACCGAATTTCGACCCGCGCTTTTATCTCAGCAGCACCCCCGAGGCGGC
>JBFKIN010000135.1:0-7024 GCA_041632255.1 Oceanococcus sp.
CAACTGGCCGGTCTGGCGCCACCCCTTCCGCCTGCGCGGACCCAGGCCCAGGGTGATGCCTGGCGCCTGCTTCGCGCAGACTTCCGCCCGCCTTCAGTCGGCGATGGCTCGAAGTTCCGGCGCATAGACGGCCCGGAGATCGGGCTGGAACGCCTGCCCTTGCCGCGTCCCTACCAGGGCATGGAACCCACGGTGATGCACCTGGGGGCGCTCGCATCCGGCGACATCGATGCGGACGGCTGGCCGGACCTCGCCATCGGCAGTTACTTCGGCGTCTGGCTGTATCGCAACCTCGGCGGCCACTTCGCCCTGCAGGAGATCGAATTTCCCGCCATGCGCGACTGGATCATTGGCGACGTGGCCCTGGTCGATCTGGATGGTGACGGCGCCCAGGATCTCTTCTTTGGCACCTGGATGCATGGCAGCCACATCCTGTTCAACCGTGACGGTCGCTTTTCCGCCGATGCCCATGTTGAGCTGCCGCGCGGGCGCGAGACCGTGGTGGCTGCCGCCGCCTTCGGCGATGTCGACCGCGATGGCGACCTGGACATCATCACCGGCGGCGCCAGCGCCGCAGCCTGGTTCTTCTACCCGGAGGTGGCCGAGAACCGGCTCTGGCGCAACCTGGGCCGCGGCGAATTTCGCAGCGAACCGCTGGACGGCCCGCAAGGAGACAGCCTGAGCCTGCTGCTGCACGATCTGGACGATGACGGCTGGCCGGACCTGCTGGTCGGCAATGATTTCGACGAGCCGGACCGGGTCTACATGAACCGACGTGGCCAATTCGAGGCGGTGACGGCACGCCAGGCGCCGTTGCCCTACTCGACCACGACCACCATGTCCTTCGACAGCGGCGATATCGACAACGATGGCCGCGAGGAGCTCTACATCTCGCAGATCGCCATGGGCCAGATGAACGAGTTGCCGAAGAAGCTGGCCGACCCCTGGCGCAGCTGCGGCATCTATGACGACGTCGCAGACCGGGCGCGCTGCGACGCCATTGTCGGTTTTCAGGTCGCGGTGGTGCAGGCCCGCAACGTGGAGCGGGTCCAGCTGTGCGAGCGCCTGGCCGACCCGGTTCAGGTGCGCGACTGCGCAGTCACCGCCTACCACTGGAATCGCATCATCGTGCGCCAGCCTTCGCTGGGCGCGGACAAGGCCGAAATTCTCAAGGAGTGCGCAAAGATCCCTGCTGACTTCGCCAGCCTGCAGGATCTCTGCGAAGCGCTGCAGGACATGCCCATGGACTACAACCAGTCCGCCCGGCACTATCCCGAGGAGCTGCATCAGATCGCCCACACGAACCTGCTGTTCAGTCCCGGGACCAGCGGCTACCGCGACATCACCGCCCGCTGGAAATCCGGCTTCGGTGGCTGGAGCTGGAACGCCAAATTCGGCGATCTGGACAATGACGGCTGGGTCGATCTCTTCGTCGCACAGGGCTCGCGCCTGCGCGCCAGCAGCCCCTATTCACCGCTCTACCGTAATCGGCAGGGCCAGGGATTCGAGGATGTCACCCGGAGCTGGGGCCTGCAGGACCATCGCCCCACAGGCGCTTACCTCTACCTCGACTACGATCGCGACGGCGATCTTGATGTGCTCAGCTATCCCTTCCTGCTCTCGCCGGTGCTCTGGCGCAATGACATCGGCGGCGCAGCCCTGCAGCTCAGCCTGGAACAGCCTGGCGCCAACCGCAGCGCGATCGGCGCCGTGGTCAGTCTGGACAGCGGCGCCGGGCCGCAGATGAGACAGGTCAAGGGCAGCGGCGGTTACCAGTCGCACGACGAGCCGATTCTGCATTTCGGTCTGGGCGAGCAGGCCCGCGCCCGGGACATCCAGGTGATCTGGCCTGACGGTGCGCGAAGCATGATCGACAGGCCGCTGGGTCCGGGCCGCTACCGCTTGTTGCGCCGGCATGACTAGATGGCCGAGCGCCGCCCTGGGTCTGGCGCTGCTGTTCCTGGCCGCGCTGACGATCCTCTTGCTCCTGCGCGGACTCAACGGCGCGGCACCGGACGAAGTTTCCACGGCCCTGCAGATGCGCGATATCGCACGCAAGGAGGGCATCTGGGACAACCGCTGGCACCGCCACGAGGAAAAGGCCCGCGCACTGGGTCAGGAACTGGCGCGGGAAAGCGATGCTTCGCGGCGCGTCGAACTGCGGCGCCAGCTGGCCGAACAGTTCCTGCAGGCCGGTTCCGCCCAGGCCGCGGCCGCCGAGCTGACCGGCCTGCTGGATCAATACGGCGCACTTGTGCCGCCCGACTATCGCAGCGAACTGCTGGTCCAGCTGGCCGTGAGCCACCTGCGCAGCGGCGAACTGCAGAACTGTGTATGGAATCACAATGCCGAACGCTGCGTGTTCCCGATCCGTGCTGGCGGTGTTCACGCCTGGACCCAGGGAGCACGGCAGGCACTGGATCTGCTGAGCGGGGCGCTGGACTCTGACTGGCTGCCGGAAGATCAATTCGATCGCCTCGCCTGGCTGGGCAATATCGCCGCCATGACCCTGGGACTGTGGCCTGACGAGGTACCCAGGTCCTGGCGGCTGCCTCCCGAGCGCCTGCAGTCCGCCGCCGACATCGGCCGTTTTGTCGATGTCGCCGAAGCGGCCGGTGTGGCCGAACTCGGCCTGTCCGGCGGGGCCCTCATCGAAGACTTCAATGGCGATGGCCGCCTGGACATCATGGCCTCCTCCTGGGGATATCAGGACCCGCTGGCCTATTTCGAGAACCGCGGGGGGCTGCGCTTCGAGCGGCGCAGCGAAGCAGCGGGTCTGAACGAAATTCACGGCGGCCTGAACCTGATCCAGGCCGACTACGACAATGACGGCGATACCGATGTGCTGCTGCTGCGCGGCGCCTGGCTGCATCAGGCTGGCCAGCATCCGAATACCCTGCTGCGCAACGATGGCGGGCACTTCACCGACGTGACCTGGGCGGCCGGACTGCGCCGCCGCCTGCCCACCCAGACGGCGGTTTGGGCCGACTTCGACAATGACGGCTGGCTCGACCTCTTCATCGGCAATGAGATCGTCCGTTCCCGGATCGACTGGCCCGCCGACACGCCTGCCTTCGAGCTGTATCGCAATGACCGCCGTGGCGGCTTTGCCGACGCCGCGGACGGCAGCGGCATCCAGCTGGACGGCTTGATCAAGGGCAGTACGGCGGGCGACTTCGACAACGATGGCTGGGTCGACCTGTATGTCTCCATCTGGGGCGCGCCCAACCGTCTGTTCCGCAACCTGGGCGGCGAAGGCCAGCCCCTGCGCTTTGCCGACGTCACCGGGCAGGCCGGCGTGGCGGAGCCGGTGGCCAGCTTTCCGACCTGGTTCTGGGACTACGACAATGACGGCTGGCTGGACATCTTCGTCGCCGGCTATCAGGCAGCAGTCGGCGATATCGCCCGCGAGTACGCGGGCAAGCCCGGCGCCCAGGGGACCCGACCCCGGCTCTATCGCAATCTGGGCAATGGCCGCTTCGAAGACCGCAGCACCGCCCTGGGCCTGGACCAGCTGCTGCTGGCGATGGGCGCCAACTTTGGCGATTTCGACAATGACGGCTGGCCGGATTTGCTGATCGGCACGGGCGCGCCCCCTTTTGAGCAGCTGGTGCCCAACCGCGCCTTTCGCAACCGCGCCGGTCAGGCTTTCGAAGACATCACCAGTTCCGGCGGCTTTGGCCATCTGCAGAAAGGCCACGGGGTGGCTTTTGGCGATCTGGACGCCGATGGCGATCAGGACATCTACGCCACCATCGGCGGCGCCTTCGCCTCGGATCGCTTCTGGAATGCCCTGTACGAAAACCCCGGACACGGCAACGACTGGATCGGGCTGCGTCTGGAAGGCCGGCAGTCCAACCATGGCGGCCTCGGCTCCCGCATTCGGGTGCGGCTCACCAATGGCCGCGAGATTCATGCCCTGGTCGGCACTGGCGGCAGTTTTGGCGGTTCCGCCATCACCCAGCACATCGGTCTGGGTGCCGAAGCCGTCATCAGCGAAATCCGCATTCACTGGGCTGGCAGCGGCCGCGAGCAGACCATCAGCGGCCCGGTTCCTGCGGGTCGTCGTTATCGGGTGGGTGAAGGCGACCGGGCCCTGCGCCCGATCACACCCTGATCACTGTCCTTCGGGCACCTCGATGACGGTCTGGGCTGTGATCGCCTGACCGTTGCGCGCGTAGCTGCGGTGATCGTTGGCGTTCAGCGAAACCTTGATGACCCGCTGGCCGGGTGCCAGCGTCGGGATGTGAAACCAGTGCCCGTAGAGCCGGGCGAGTTTCCTGCCATCCACATAAACGTGGGCATGGCCCTCTCCCGGGATGTGCTGCCGGCTGGCTGACTCCGGCGCGAATCGAAAATGTGTGGTGACAAGCCGCAGATTCCAGCCACTCATGGGGTCGCGCCGCACTTCGATGGCCAGTCCGGGGGCGGGCTCATTCGCCTCCAGCAGGCCATGCGCGTGGCCACCGGCATGGCCGGAATGTCCATGATGGCCCGCATGATCCGCATGAGCGGGCTGTGCGCCATGGCCATGCGATTCATGACCAGCGTGCGGATCCGCCGCGCCGGTCTGGCTCGGTCCCAGGACGATTGCCAGGGCAATGATCAGGCGGGTTTTGGACGACATGATGAAACGGTTCCTCCACATAGCATTCAATGGCAGGACAACGAACGCCGCAAGATGGCATCTTGCCGCATTGTGGTCCCCGGCCGACAGGGCCTGCAGCAGCTCAGGACACATTGCCCTCGCTGTCCACGTCCAGGTCCCGGGCCAGCAGTACGGCCTGGGTGCGATTGTTCACGCCCAGTTTGCGCATGATGGCCGTGACATGGGATTTGACCGTCGCTTCCGCAACACCCAGCTCGTGGGCGATCTGCTTGTTCAGCAGCCCGCGCGACAGCTGATGCAGCACGCGCAACTGCTGTGCCGTGAGCAGACCCAGTTTGCGGTCCGCCTCGTAGATCTGACCATCGTCCTCGGCGCTGCCGAGTTCCTCGGGAATCCATGTTCCGCCCGCCACCACGGCTCTCAATGCCTGTTGCAGCCGGTGATTGGGCGCGGACTTGGGCACGAAGGCCGCCGCGCCAAGACGCATGGCCCGGGTGACAACCAGGGCCCGTTCCGCCGCCGAAATCACCGCGACCGGCACTGCCGGATAGACGCTGCGCAGCAGCGAGAGCCCGGAGAATCCGTGCGTATCCGGCATTTTCAGGTCGAGAACGACCAGATCGACCGCGGCATCACGGTTCAGACAGTCGAGGACTTTCTCGAGCGAATCGGCCTCTTCCACCCGAGCCCCATCAAAACAACTGCGCACCGCCCGTATCAGGGCATCCCGATACAGCGGGTGGTCGTCGGCGACGATGATGCGCAGTGGCTCTCTCATCGGTCTGGCACCGCAACGCCCGGCAGGCGGGGGCGGCTCTCCCTGCTCGTTCTAATGCCCTACACGCTAACCGAGCCTGCGGGCCCAGCCCATTCACCATTGGTCGAATACCGGTGGCTTATTCGACCGGATCCTCGGGCCGGTCAACGCCGGGCGGCGCTGAGGGCTCGCCGGTCAGCGGATCCATGCCATGGGCGCGGCGGTAAATCTGCACCCCTTCCGGGACGGCCTCGATCAGCGGCCTCGGCTCGGCGGCCTCGCCCACCGGCAGCACGATGACCCGTGCGGGCCGCCAGCGCCCCGGACAGTCCGGATCCTCCGCGCCTGTGGTGATCAGACTGACCTTGCCCGCCAGCTGATTCAACAACTGCCGGGCATCACCCTGAAAGCGCCCTTCCCGCAGGGGGTTCTGGGCGGACAGATAGCGGAGTTCGAATCCCATGATGCCGGACAGCCGTTCCAGCAGTTCCCGCAGCGCCATCGGCGGGCTGTCGACCTGCCAGTCCTGACCGCATTCCCCGCCCTGCCACTGCATGGCCGCTGGCTGAGCCAGCGCTGGCGTGGTCAGCAGACCCGCCAGGGACAAAAGGCACGAGACAAGCAGCGACCGGGACATACGCAACGAATGCAGTCAAGGAATTCTGCAGTGTGCCGCGGACCCGGGCTTTTGACCATTGCCCATTGGTGGCACCCACGCCGCCACCTGCCTTGCCCTGCATATTATGGTTTGCTAATTTAGCTCGGACTTCGAGTCGAGATATGAGCATGCGCCTGTTGCTGACCCTTGCCCTCGCCCTGCCAGCGATCGCAGCGGCGACGCCACCCCAGGCAGCGGTCTGCGCCGGGTGTCATGGCAGCAACGGCATCAGCCCGAACCCCCAGTGGCCCAATCTGGCCGGCCAGCAGAAGGATTATCTGGCCAGTGCCCTCAAGGCCTACCGTGACGGCGGCCGCAACAATCCGCTGATGAGTCCGGTCGCCAAGAACCTGTCAGACGACGATATCGAAACGCTCGCCGCTTATTTCAACGGGCTGGATGCCAGCCCCTGACGCGCATCCCATGAACCCGCCCGCACCCGCCGCGCCGCCCCAATTGCCCATGGACGCGGATGACATGGCCGCTCATGCCGATGACGCCGCCCGCCTGCTGCGCGCGCTGGCCAATCCGCACCGTCTGATGGTGCTGTGCCTGCTGGGCCAGGGCGAGATGTCCGTGGGCCAGATCAACGAACAGGTGCCGCTGGCCCAGTCCGCCCTGTCGCAGCATCTGGCCGTCCTGCGACGCGATGGTCTGGTCAACACACGGCGGCTGTCCCAGACCATCTACTACTCGCTGAACCCCGGCCCGGCAGCCGACATCATCGCCGTGCTGCATGGCCATTTCTGTCGCCAGTGACCCTGTCGGGGGCCGCGGGCAACGCGCGACTCAGAAACGCCAGCTCAGACCGAGGCTGAGCTCGAACTGATGCATATTGAGTTCGATCACCTGATCGTTCTCGTCCTCGCCAAAGGAATCGGAGGTATCAGCGAAACCGGCGCCGCCCGCGCCCAGAGCGAGCAGGTCCGCTTCCGTATTGGACAACGGGTTGCGCCCGCGGACGGGCCGCTCTGCCGCGTACATGAACGCGCTGTCGATG
>JBFKIN010000136.1:0-6930 GCA_041632255.1 Oceanococcus sp.
CGGGAGTGGCTGGCGTGACCCTGACCGAACTGCGCTACATCGTCGCCCTGGACCGCGAGCGCCACTTCGGCCGGGCGGCCGAACGCTGCTTCGTCAGCCAGCCCACCCTGTCGGTGGCGATCCGCAAGCTGGAGGATCAGCTGGGCGTGACCCTGTTCGAGCGTCAGCGCGGCGAGGTCAAACCCACCCCGACGGGCGAGCGCATCCTGGCCCAGGCCCGCAAGGTGCTGGCCGAGGCGGAACTGATCCAGGCCATCGCCAAGGAAGGCCAGGACGAACTCACCGGGCGCCTTCGCCTGGGCGCCATCTACACCGTCGGACCCTATCTGCTGCCACGCCTGGTCCCCGCGCTCAAGCGCAGTGCGCCGCAGATGCCGCTGGTGATCGAGGAGAACTTCACCAGCGAGCTGAGCGCCCAGCTGCGCCGCAACGAACTGGACCTGATCATCGTCGCCGAACCTTTCTCTCCACCGGGAGTGAGCACCTGGGCGCTGTATGACGAGCCCTTCGTCGTCGCCATGGCGCCGGAGCACCCCTGGACCGCACGCGAGTCCATCGCCGCCAATGACCTGGCCGGGGAAAACCTGCTGCTGCTGGGGCCCGGCCACTGCTTCCGCGACCAGGTCATCGAGAACTGCCCGGACTGCGAAACCCGCGACGAGGATGAGGAACCGCTGGCCGGCAGCAGCCTGGAAACCATCCGCCACATGGTCGCCAGCGGGCTGGGCATCACCGTGCTGCCGCAGACCTCCCTGAACCCGGACACGGACGACGGCCAGCTTCTGGCCACACGGCCTTTCTCGGGCCGGGCGCCAACCCGCCGCATCGCCCTGGCCTGGCGCCGCAGCTTCCCGCGCCCCAAGGCCATCCGGGCGGTGCACGACGCCATCCTGGCCTCGCAGCTGGACGGGGTCAGCTGGCTTCCCGACGCACAACCCACCGACTAGGGCCACCCGGCCCGCAGAGGATCATCCGATGTTCAAGTTCAGCGGCAAACGTCCCCGGGATCTCGGCATCCACAACGGCCAGCTCAAAGGGCCTTCGCGTAAGCCGAATTCCGTCTGCAGCCATGCCAGTTCCGGCTATGCGGCCATCGCGCCCTTCCCCGCCGGCGACGACCCCGACGCAACCTGGGACCGGCTCAAGACCATCGTCGACGGCCAGGCCGAAATCATCGAGGCGAATGACCACTACCTGTACGCCGAGTACAGCACTCCGCTGATGGGCTACGTGGACGACGTGGAATTCCTGCTCGACCGCCAGGCCGGCGTGATTCACCTGCGCAGCGCCTCGCGCCTCGGTTATTCCGACATGGGCGCCAACCGCAAGCGGATCGAAAAGATCCGCCAGCAGCTCGGCGCCTGACCGCGCCGGCATGCCCCCAGGCTGGAGTCCCGACGCACCGGCACCGCCCGGAGACTGCTATCTGGTCGGCGGCGCGGTGCGCGACGCCCTGCTGGGTGAGCCGGTCGCCGAGCGCGACTGGGTGGTGGTCGGCAGCAACCCCGAAGCCATGCAGGCCGCCGGTTACCGCCCGGTCGGCAAGGATTTTCCGGTCTTCCTGCACCCGGTCAGCGGCGAGGAATACGCCCTGGCCCGCACGGAACGAAAATCCGGCCACGGCTACGGCGGCTTCACCTTCCATACCGCCCCCGATGTCACGCTGGAACAGGATCTGGCCCGGCGCGACCTGAGCATCAACGCCATCGCCCAGGCCGCCGACGGCCGCCTGATCGACCCCTACGGCGGCACGCAGGACCTGAGCGACCGCGTGCTGCGCCATGTGTCACCGCATTTTGTCGAGGACCCGCTGCGGGTGCTGCGGGTGGCGCGCTTCCACGCCCGGCTGCGGCCCTACGGCTTCGAAGTGCACCCGGACACCCGCGCCCTGCTGAACGCAATCGCGGCCAGCGGCGAGCTCGCCCACCTGACCCCCGAGCGCAGCTGGAAGGAAACCGAAAAGGCGCTGCTCGGCCCGGCTCCGCAGGCCTTCTTCGGCCTGCTGCGCGAGGTCCATGCGCTGAGTGCGCTGTACCCGGAACTGGATGCCCTCTACGGCGTGCCGCAGACCGCCAGATACCATCCTGAGATCGACACCGGGGTGCACATGATGCTGGCCCTGGAGCAGGCCGCACGCCTGAGCCCGCGGCTGGATGTCCGCTTCGCCGTGCTCTGCCACGATTTCGGCAAGGCGAAGACCCCGGGCTTCGTGCTGCCCGGACACCGCGGCCACGAAAAGCGTGGCGTCCCCATCGTCGAGGCCTTCTGCGAACGCCTGCGGGTGCCACGCGCGCTGCGCGAAATCGCGGTGCTGGTAGCCGAGCATCATCTGCATTGCCACAAGGCGCTGGAACTGCGCGCGCAGACCCTGCTCAAGCTGTTCGACGCGCTGGACATCTGGCGCCGCCCGGAGCGTCTGGAGGCCTTCCTGCTGGCCTGCGAGGCCGATGCGCGGGGTCGCACCGGGCTGAGCGAGCAACCCTACCCGCAGGCGGATTACCTGCGCGAGGCCGCAGCCGCCGCCTCGGCGGTGTCTGCCCGCCAGCTTCTCGACCGCGGCCTGCAGGGCCCGGCGCTGGGCCGGGAACTGCGTCGCGAGCGCCTGCGCGCGCTGGAACAGCTGCGCGAACAGCGCCGGCCAGGACAGCACTGAAACAACCGGGGCGTGGCCGGAAAAGACCGCAGGTCAGACAGCCCCTCCGGACTGCCATCCGCTGCCCCGCTGCGTCCCACCCTGCCGGCCCCGCCGGTCAGGCTTCGGAAACGCCGTCAGCCCGCCGCTCGATCAGGATGCCGACGTTGGTCGCCTCCGCCACCGCCCCGGGTTTGCTCAGCTTCAACCTGACCCGACGCAGCGCAAATTCGCTCAGCAGGCAATCGCAGATCGACTCGCCCAGGGCTTCCAGCAGTTCGCAGCGCGCCGCGCCAACCAGTGCGATCAGCCGGTCCGCCACTGCCCGGTAATCCACGGTGTCGGCCAGCGCGTCGCTGGCGCCAGCGGTTGCCAGACCGACCTCCAGTTCCAGGTCAAGCACCACCTTCTGACGGATCTCCTTCTCCCAGTCGTAGACGCCGATGCAGGTCTCGATCGCCAGCCCTTCGATGAAGACGCGGTCAGCCATGACCGGGCGCCTTCAGTTCCGCCAGCGGCCAGCGCGCGCGCACCGGCGCGGCCAGCGCCGCGCCCCAGGCATCGGCCAGGCGCAGCGCGCCGACGTGGGCGATCATCGCCGCATTGTCGGTGCACAGGGCCAGATCCGGCGCACAGAAGCGGGCCCCCTGCTCCGCGCACATGGCCTCCAGCGCGGCGCGCAGCGGCCGGTTGGCCGCCACCCCGCCGGCCACCAGCAACTGATGCATGCCACTGTCCTGCAGGGCCCAGGCGCATTTCTTCACCAGGGTCTCGACCACCGCGTCCTCGAAAGCTCGGGCCAGATCGGCGTGCTGCGCCGGCCCCTCCAGCCGTTCAATCTGCAGCGCCACCGCGGTCTTCAGGCCGCTGAAGCTGAAATCAAGCGAGCGCTGTCGGGTCAGCGGGCGCGGCAGACTGTAGCGTCCCGGCGCGCCATCGCGAGCCAGGGCGGACAGGGCCGGCCCACCGGGATACGGCAGACCCAGCAGCTGGGCGGTCTTGTCGAAAGCCTCGCCTGCGGCATCGTCCAGGCTTTCGCCCAGCAGCCGATAGCCGCCCACCCCCTCACAGGCCACCAGCAGGGTGTGGCCGCCCGACACCAGCAGCGCGACGAAAGGGAAATCCAGCTCGGGGTCGCCGATCATCGGGGCGAGGAGATGACCCTCCATGTGATGCACCGGCACGAGGGGCACACCCAGACCCTGAGCCAGCCCGCCTGCCATCGAGGCGCCCGCCAGCAACGCACCGACCAGGCCCGGACCGGCGGTGTACGCCACCGCATCCAGTGCGCCCAGGTCGCAGCCCGCCTCTCCCATGAGTTGATCCAGCAGCAGGGGCAAGTGGCGCACGTGATCGCGCGAGGCCAGCTCCGGCACCACACCGCCATACTCCGCATGCAGCGCAACCTGGCTGTGCAGCGCCTCACCCAGCAGACCCTCGCCCCGCCGGTACAAGGCCACGGCGGTTTCGTCGCAGGAGGATTCGATACCCAGCACCAGGGCATCGTCGGCACGCTTCATGAGTGTATTCTTGGCAGGCGAGGTGCCATTGTCGCAAATGGCGACCGACCGACGCGATGCCCGGCCCCGCGCCACGGCTTGGCCGGTCCGCCGCAAGGATTGTCATTCCGGCAAAACGCCCGTAGAATCTGCGCCCTTTTTCCGCCGGTGTATCCGGCGGTTGTTCTGTCTGAGAAACCGAGGCCTGAATGCCCAGCGTACGTGTCAAGGAAAACGAGCCCTTCGAGGTGGCCCTGCGCCGCTTCAAGCGTTCGTGCGAAAAAGCCGGCGTCCTCACCGACGTCCGCCGCAAGGAATTCTTCGAGAAACCCAGCCAGGAACGCAAGCGCAAGCGCGCGGCAGCGGTGAAGCGCCACGCCAAGAAGCTGTCCCGCGACATCATGCGTCGCCAGCGCCTCTACTGAGGCAGCGGCTGTTCCCATGAGTCTGCGCGCCCGCATTCAGGACGACATCAAGCAGGCCATGCGCGCCCGCGAGCAGGACAAGCTCGCAACCCTGCGCCTGCTCTCCGCTGCGATCAAGCAGCGGGAGGTCGACGAGCGCGTGGAACTGGCTGATGCCGATGTACTCGGCATCGTGGAAAAGCTGATCAAGCAGCGCCGCGAGGCCGCCAAGCAGTACGTGGATGGCGGCCGGCCGGAACTGGCGCAGGCCGAAGAGGCCGAAGCCGCGTTGCTGGAAGTCTACCTGCCGCCCCAGCTCGATGAGGCCGCCATCGCCGGCGCCATCGACGAGGCCGTGGCCGCCACCGGCGCCGCCGGCATGGCGGACATGGGCAAGGTCATGGGCCAGCTCAAGCCGCGGCTGCAGGGCCAGGCCGACATGGCGGTGGTCAGCAAGCTGGTCAGGGCCCGCCTGTCCGCCTAAGCTCTGGAGCCCGCAACCTGCCCGGCTTCACTTGATCCCCCAGGACTTCATCGACGACCTGCTTGCCCGGGTCGACATCGTCGACGTGGTGCGCACGCGCGTCGACCTCAAGCGCGCCGGGCGCGAATGGAAGGCCTGCTGTCCCTTCCACAACGAGAAAACCCCCTCCTTCAATGTGGTGCCGCACAAGCAGTTCTACCACTGCTTCGGCTGCGGCGCGCACGGCCACGCCCTGCGCTTCGTGATGGACTTCGACCGCCTGGACTTCCCCGCCGCGGTCGAGGTTCTGGCCGATCTGGCCGGTGTCGAAGTCCCGCGCGAGGCGGCCGACCCGGCCGCCGCGCAGAACAAGCAGATCTACGAGATGCTGGACCGCGCCCACCAGCGCTTCCGCCAGGCGCTCACCGCAGACAGCGCGGCGCGGGCGTACCTGGAACGGCGCGGAGTCAACGAGGAGATGATCCGCCGTTACGAGCTGGGCTTCGCCCCGCCCGGCTGGGACTTCCTCGCCAGCAAACTGAATCCGCCCCGGCTGGCGGAGCTGGCCGGCCTGACCCTGGCCAAGGACAACGGCCAGCACTACGATCGCTTTCGCAACCGGCTGATGTTCCCCATCCGCGACACGCGCGGGCGGGTGGTCGCTTTTGGCGGCCGCACCCTGGAAGACGATCCCGCCAAGTACCTGAATTCGCCGGAAACCGCGGTCTTCCACAAGGGCCGCATGGCCTATGGCCTGTTCGAGGCCAAACAGGTCAAGCGCGAGCTCACCCAGCTCATCGTGGTCGAGGGCTACATGGATGTCATCGCCCTGGCACAGTTCGGCTTCGACAACGCGGTGGCCACCCTGGGCACCGCCACCACACCCGAGCACGTGCGCCTGTTCAGCCGCCAGTGCCCGCAGATCGTGTTCTGCTTCGACGGTGACGCCGCCGGCCTGCGCGCCGCGGACAAGGCCCTGGATGTCTGCCTGGCCAGTCTGAGCGATGGTCTCGACATCCGTTTCCTGTTTCTGCCCGACAAGGAAGATCCGGACAGCCTGCTGCACAGCGAGGGCGCCGAAGGCTTCGCCCACCGGCTGGCCGAAGCGGTTCCGCTGTCCGAGCGGCTGTTGCAGCGCCTGCAGGAGAAGCTGGACATGGGCACCGCTGAAGGCCGCGCAGCGCTGCTGGATGCCGCCAAGAAAACTCTGGCTCCCGTGCAGGCACCGGCATTCCGAGCCCTGATGCTGGAACGGCTCGAAGAGCTGGCTCGCCTCAGCGGCAAGGCGGTGGAGTCCCTGATCGGTCAAGCCACGCCGCGTGAGGTGCAGCGGCGCAAGCTCAGCGCGCCGACCCGGATGACCCCGGTGCGCCGCGCCATCGTGCTGCTGCTGAACTATCCGCGCTGCGCCGAGGCCGTACCCGACATCGAAAGCCTGGCAGCCACCGAAGTCCCGGGCGTCGCCCTGCTGTGCGAACTGCTGGACCGCCTGCACGAACAGCCGGGCCTGCATTGCGCGGCGCTGATCAACAGTTACGCCGGACGACCCGAAGAGGAGATCCTGCACCGTCTGTCACTGTTCGAGCTCGAAACGCTGATGGACGAGGAGCGGGCCGCCACGGAATTTCGGCAAACCTGCGAAAAACTGCGCAAATCAGGTCAGAAAACGGAACTTCAGGAGCTCACCGAACGTCTTCGTGCAGGCACCCTCGATGAAGCCGGCAAGAAACGGTTCAAGGAACTGAACGCGCGGACCGCGAAACGGTCCCACCCAGGCTGACGACATGAGACTTGACAGGCCTGCTTTTGCTATCATTGAAGTTTTATTTTGCCTCAGTGCGCCCGCCGGACCCCGGACGGCGCCCACCCAGCGGGAACACCACATTTCATGAGTGTTGAAAAACAATCAAAGCTCAAGCTTCTGATCGCGCA
>JBFKIN010000137.1:0-6893 GCA_041632255.1 Oceanococcus sp.
GAGGACAGCCTGCGCTTCGCCCGCGCGGAGAAGGAAGCCATCGCGCAGCAGTTGCGCCAGGCCCGCAGCCGCTTCGACGTGGGCCTGTCCGCAATCACCGACGTACAGGAAGCCCAGGCCCGCTTTGACGCCAGCCGCGCCCAGGAAATCGGCGCCGCCAGCACGCTGCGCTCGGCCCGGGAGAGCCTTGCTCTGATCACCGGCGCGCGCCCCGAAACCACCGTGCCGCTGCGCGCGCCGCTGCAGACCGATCCGCCCGAACCGGCTTCGCCCGACGCCTGGGTTGATCAGGCCATGGCCAGCAACCTCGATCTCAAGCAGGCCGAACTCAACGCCCGTATTGCGCGCGAGCAGGTCCGTGAGCAGAGCGCCGCCTACCTGCCCAGCCTGAACCTGTTTGCCGAGCACACCTATCAGGACGCCAGCGACACCCCGCAGCAACTGAAATCCGAGCGCAGCGCGATCGGCCTGCAGCTGGACGTCCCCCTGTTCGCCGGCGGGGGCAACCACGCCCGGGTCAAGGAGCGCCGCTACCAGTACGACAAGGCTGAAGCCGACCGCCTGCGCAGCCAACGCGAGGTCGCCAGGCTGGCTCGCGACGCCTACGACGGCGTGGTGACGGGCAAGGTTCGGGTCGAGGCCCTGAGCCAGGCGGTGGAATCTGCCCAGGTCGCCCTCAAGGCCATCGAAGCCGGTTTCAAGGTGGGCTCGCGCACCTCGGTCGATGTGCTCAATGCGCAGCAGGAGCTGTACCGGGCCCAGCGCGACCTGTCCCGCACCCGCTACGACTACCTGCTCAGCGTGCTCCGCCTCAAGCAGGCCGTAGGATCGCTGTCCGCACAGGACCTGCAGGACATCGACGCGCTGCTCGAGAACAAGGCCTCCTGAGGGCCCGGTGCGCGCAGGCATACGCGCCGCGCATGCCTTTCCCGTAAGCGAACGCCGGCATAGCAGCCTGTCCCCGGCGTCGCGCGCCCGCCCGGATCAGGCCGACCCCGGGGGCCGCCGTGCCTGTCGGGGCGCAATACGCTTCGCGGCCCGACGCCCGCCGAGATGGCGATTCGGGCCCGCAGCCGGCCGCTACCCCTCCCCACCCAGAAATGGCTCCAGCAGGGCCAGACTCCGTTCCGCCGCTCCCCGGTTGGCATGCGCGAAGCTGGCGGCCGCCTCGCCCTTCCGCTGCCAGGGCGCGCGATCCGACGCGAAGTCCTGCAGGGCGCGCGTCAGCCCGTCGGCATCGTCGACCACGGTCAGCGCCTGGAGATCCAGCAGGGCATCGGCGATGTCACGGCAGCTTTCAAGGTGGGGACCAGCCAGTATCGGTCGCGACAGTGCCGCCGGCTCCAGCAGGTTGTGCCCACCGACCGGCACCAGGGAGCCCGCCACCAGGCAGATATCACAGGCGGCATAGAAGCGCATCAATTCACCCAGGGTATCGATGAGCAGGACCTGCGCGCCGCCCGGTTCGGCGCCACTGCTGCGGCTGACATGGCGCAGCCCTGCCGACCGGATCAGTGCACTCACCTCCTCCGCGCGGCGCGGGTGCCGCGGCGCCAGCAGCAACAGTGCCTCCGGCTCGCACTCGAGCAGACGGGCGTGCGCCCTGAGCACGATGTCTTCCTCGCCGGGGTGCGTGCTCGCCGCGAGCCAGACCAGCGGCCTTTGCCACCCGCTTCGCAACCCGCGTGCCGATGTGATCGCGTCCTCCGGGACTTCCAGATCGAATTTCAGCGAGCCGGTCATCTGGATGCTCGCAGCCGGCGCGCCCAGGGCGGCGAAACGCCGCGCGTCGCGCGCGCTCTGAACGCCGAAGGCGGCGACCCCGCCAAGCGTTCTGCTCAGGCGCCCGCGACCGAAGAGCGAGGGAAGCCTCCTCACGCTGGCCTCACCCAGGCGACCGCTGAGCCAGAGCACGGGAATCTTCCGGCGGGCACACTGTTCCAGCATGTTGGGCCAGCATTCGGTCTCCAGCACGACCAGGGCGCGCGGCGCCAGCGCCTCGATGCAGCGGCGCATGGCCCCAGGGGTATCCAGGGGCAGCAGGCTGACCCGCGCCTGAGGCACCATCTCGGCCAGCCGCTGCAGGCCGGTGGGCGTGAACGCGG
Source organism: Oceanococcus sp. (assembly GCA_041632255.1). GTDB lineage: Bacteria > Pseudomonadota > Gammaproteobacteria > Nevskiales > Oceanococcaceae > Oceanococcus. The sequence continues at coordinate 2,106 of JBFKIN010000137.1, forward strand.
TGAGATGCAACGGCAGATCGGGGTGCCGTTGCGTCAGCAGGCGAAAAAAGCCGGCCGCCGAACTGGCCTCACCCACCGAGGCCGCGTGCACCCACAAGGGGCGATCCTTCCGAGGCTCGACCTGCCCCAGTCGCTGGCGCCAACCCTGCCGCCAGGCCGGCTCCTCACGCCCCCGCCACCACATGAACAGCAGGGCCAGCGGCGCCAGCAGGCGGATCAGCAGGGCGTAGCGCATCTCAGGCCACCTCCGGCGCGGGCTGCATCGGCCTGCGGCCCGGCGCCAGCGCCCGTCGCCCTGCGCACGCCGGCCAGCGGGCGACGGCGGCGCCACCGCGACCCGGCGCAAGGCTCACGCGAGTTGCTCCCGGTAGGCGCTGACGAAGGCATCCCAGTCGTCTGCCGCGTAGCGCAGTTCGCCCGCCGTCTGCAGCTTGTCCAGGGATCGGCGCAGGCGGGCCAGGTTGCCCTCCCGCCAGTGCGTTCCCGCTCGCCGGCGGGCGCGGTCGAAATCGATCAGCCACCACTGACCCTGGCGGCAGATCACATTGCGGGCATTGAGGTCGGCGTGCCAGTAGCCGGCGGCGTGGGTGGCGGCGACGGCTTCGGCCAGCGCCGCCCAGCTGCGTGCGGTCATGGCCTGGCGCGCAAGCATCTCGGCCAGGGATACGGCGTCGTCTATGCGTTCGAGAATGATATCCGCGGTGTAGGCCAAACCTCGCCGGTGCAGGGCCGCCGCTACCGGGCGGGGCACCGGCACTCCCGCGGCAAAGGCCTGCGCCAGGACCCGCCATTCGCGAAAGGGGCGGCTGCGTTCCAGACCCAGATACAGATAGCTGTCGCGCAGCAGACGCCCCGGCAAGCCCCCGCGGCGATAGTGGCGCAACACCCACTGGCGGCCGGCGTCCTCGATGAAAAGGGCGTCTCCACGCCCGGGCGCCCGACCGACGATGCGGCCCTGCCAGTGCTCCGGCCGGAACATGCCGGCCTGCGGCTCGGCCAGCAGCTCGGAATCGCTGATGATCCAGCTCTGACCGTCGCGGCAGACCGAGACGCCGGCACCCGTCATCAGCTGTAGTCGGAGTAGGACTTCTCTTCGACGATGGCCGACCCGAGTTTCAGGTTGACCTGCTTCTTGACCGCGGCCCGGCGGTCATTGGTGTAGTAGACGGAACGCGCCAGCTCGATGAACTCCTCGTCGAAGCGCTTCGCCGCCTCCTTGTCCCGGATGTCGTCCTCGATCACCCAGAGCTTTTCGTTCACGCTCTTGAGCTCCGCCCTCTCTGCCGCGAGATCGGCATCGGGCACCGCCTCGTTCCACAAACGGGTCAGCAACTCCAGCTCATAGCGGACGTTCTTCAGCTTGTCCGCATCCTCGATGCGCTCGGACTTGATCTCCAGGATGGTGATCTTGTCCAGCAGTTCGCCCGGTGACACCGGGGCCATCACGTTATCCATGCCGCTCCCTAAACGTAAGTCAGCCACTCGGGATGATCATCCCGCTTGCCGCTGACATGGTCAAAGTACAGCGTCTGCAGCTGCTCGGTGATCGGCCCGCGCGTGCCGCTGCCGATGGTGCGGCCGTCCAGCTCGCGGATCGGCGTCACTTCGGCTGCGGTGCCGGTGAAGAAGGCCTCGTCGGCCACGTAGACCTCGTCGCGGGTGATGCGCCGCTCGACCACCTTGAGACCCAGCTCGCCGGCCAGTTCGACGATGGTACGGCGGGTAATGCCATCCAGCGCCGACAGCAGGGTCGGCGTGTGCAGCTCACCGTCGAAAACCAGGAAGATGTTCTCGCCCGAGCCTTCGGCCACGTAGCCGTCCACATCCAGCAGCAGCGCCTCGTCGTAACCGTCGCGCACCGCTTCCTGCAGGGCCAGCATCGAATTGATGTAGTTGCCGTTGGCCTTGGCCCGGCACATGGTCACGTTGACGTGGTGACGGGTGTAGGAACTGGTCCGGATGCGGATGCCGCGTTCCATGTTTTCGGCACCGAGGTAGGCGCCCCAGGTCCAGGCGGCAACGATCACGTGCACCTGCAGATTGTCGGCGCGCAGGCCCATGCCTTCCGAGCCGTAGAACACCATCGGCCGCATGTAGGCGGAGGCCAGCTGGTTCTGCTTCACCGCGTCGACCTGGGCCTGATTGATCTGCTCCGGGGTGAAGGGGATCTTCATGTTCAGGATGCGGGCCGAATTGAACAGCCGCTTCGTGTGCTCGGCCAGCCGGAAGATCGCAGTCCCCTTCGGCGTCTCGTAGGCCCGAACGCCCTCGAAGACACCCATGCCGTAATGCAGCGTATGGGTCAGCACATGGGTGGTGGCCTCGCGCCAGGGCACCATCTTGCCGTCGTACCAGATCAGACCGTCGCGGTCGGCCATCGAAGTCATTGCCAAGCTCCTGAAAAGCCGGCATGTGCCGCCGGCAGTCGATCAAACGGGAAAGTTTACTCCGCCGCGCCGGCGGATTCGATCCCGCCGCGCGGCCCCAGGCTGGCCCAGGCCTCGATCACCTCGCCCTGGGGGATGTGACGGATCTGTTCGCTGGGCGCACGCAGCGCGACCACCGGGGAATTGACGGCGTAGGGCCGCCATCGCGACGGATCCATCTGACCGAACAGCACCACCAGAGGGCAATCCAGCGCGGCGGCCGAATGGGCCGGACCGGTATCGACGCTGACCATGGAATGGGCGCACTGCTGCAGGGCCAGAAGGCGCGGAATCGGCAACTGGTCAGCCACCGAGCAGACCCGCTCATCCGCCACGGCACTGACCAGTCGCTGGGCGTAGTCATGTTCCTCGGGCGAACCGCAGAACAGGATCTGCAGCTCTGGATGCAGCCGCAGCATCTCCCGGCACAGGCCTGCCCAGCACTCGTCCGGCCAGAACTTCACGTTGCTCGAACGCTCCACCGAGCCACGCCGCATGGTGCGCTTGTTGCCGGCCTGCAGCAGCACCAGCGGGCGCCCCTCCCAGCCCCGCTCGCGAATCCAGCGCGCGCAATCCTCCTGCGCGCCCTCGGTCACGCTCAGCCAGCCCTCCCGCAGGAAAGCTTGCACCGCAGCGCGCTCAAAAACCTCACCGTGGCACTGGTGAGCGATGCGCAGCCAGCGCTCGATCCAGTGCTCTCCCTCTTCGAAGGGGTCGTTTTCCGCCCAGTAGATCTGCCCGTCGGCCCAGCCGGACCGGCTGCCGAAACGTCGCGCCTTGGCGTCTGTCTGGCAGATGTACAGCGCGCCGTTACGGCGCTGGCTCAGCCAGCGGACCATCTCGCGCTGGCTGCGGTTCAGCCAGTACGGCGCGTTGCGGCTGCTGACCAGGCAGAGTTCACCCACATAGGGCTGACTGCCGAGCAGCGGGCGGGTCCAGCCGCCGGAGGACACGACATCCACCGGGGCGCCGTGCCGCTGGGCCAGATATCGCAGCATGGGCAACAGCATGACCATGTCGCCGAAGGCGCCAAAGCGCATGGCGACGGCGCCCTGCAATCCCGCCAGGCGGGCTCCGGTCGTGGCCACCGGCACACTCATGCCTCGCCCTCGCGCGCCGCGTAGTAGGCCCAGACGTACTTCAGGAACACGCCATGGGCCATGGCCCGGGCCAGCAGATAACCGCGCCAGCCATCGATCAGGGCACCGTCAATCAGCAGGATGCGCCAGAAACGCCAGCCGGCGCGCAGCGCCGCCAGAAACGGATGCCGGCCCCGGCCCGCGCCGAACAGCTCGGGCCGGGCATAGAAATGGCGCTTGGCGAAGACATGCCCCACATCGGCGTAGGGCTCGTGTTCGATCCAGCCCGGCAGCCTGTGATCGCCCGGACGGCTGCCATCCAGGCGCAGCAGGCGCTCATGCACCTTGCCATCAAAGCGGACCGCTCCTCGGTGATAGACCCGCCGGCTCCAGTCCCGTCCCAGGCGACTGCGCAAGCGACGCCCGAGAAACCAGTTGCGGCGCAGGAAGGTGTAGACATCATCGTGCGCCACCGGCTGAAAACTGCGCAGAACGCGGATCAGCTCCGGCGCGAAGCGCTCGTCCGCGTCCAGCGGACAAATCCAGTCATGGGCGGCGAGTTCCGCCGCGCGATTGCGGGCATCGGCGAAATCGCCAAACGGCCCTTCGAACACGCGCACATGGGGGTAGCTGCGCGCCAGCTCCAGGCTGCCGTCGGTGGAGCCGGTATCCAGCACCACCACATCATCGAATTCGCGCGTGCTGTCCAGGCAGGCGGCCAGCGTGCGCATCGCGTCCTTGACGATCAGCACGATGCTGACCGGCTGCGCGCGGCGGTCGTCTTTCATGGTCATGAGCGGGCTTGCGTCCTGCGAAGGCCGCTACTGTTCCAGCATTGGGCGGGGGCGGCAAGCCCGGGTCCGGGCGGTCAATATGATGACAGCGCACTACACTGGGACTTTGCCACCCCGCGATCCGCTCATGCGCTATCTCGCCTTCTGCCCCATAGCCTACGGCTTCGACATCATGCGCCCGCTGCAGGCCGAGGCCCGCCGGCGTGGACAGGACTTTGCCTGGTTCACCCTGGACGGCCTGCATGAGGCGCTGGCGCCCGATGAGCGCCGGGTCGCCAGCCTCGAGGACGCGCTGGCCTTCGCCCCCGATGCGGTGTTTTCGCCCGTACACTGGGTGCCGCACCAGCTTCCCGGCGCCAAGGTCCAGGTGTTACACGGCTTTGATCTGGACAAGCACGGCCGCGATGACCACTTCCGCCTGCGCGGCGGCTTTGACCTGCTCCTGACCCAAGGGCCGTCCACCACCACACGGTTTGCGCAGATGGCCGA
>JBFKIN010000138.1:0-6882 GCA_041632255.1 Oceanococcus sp.
AGCCAGTCACCACCGTGGGCAATGATCATGGCGGGCATCTCCAGGCTGCGGCGCACCCGCCGCGGCGGGACAACCGGTCCGACCAGCACGCCATGGATGATGCTGGCGATGTCCTCGGGTTCCTGTGTGAGCGCGTTGTAGGGAATCTGCAGCAGGTTGGAGCGCGGCTGCGGCAGACGCCGCAGCAGCCGCGCCACGGCCCGGGGAATCGGCGCCGCGTATCGGACCAGACCGATCACCGGCACCAGCATCAGCGCCGCCGCTGGCGTGGCGCGTTCCATCACGGGCATCTCCAGAAACATCGCTCGCACCCGCCGCGGGTGCTGGGCGGCGAAGCTCAGAGTGGTGATGGCGCCCAGCGACACACCGCCGACCACAGCCGAATCGATCTCCAGATGATCCATCAGGGCCAGCAGTTGCTCGGCGAAGAAATCGACGCGCAACTCCTTGGCATGTCCCGGCTTGTCGCTGCGGCCATGCCCCAGCAGTTCGAGCAGGATCACGCGGTAGCCGCCGTCCGCCAGGTCCAGCGCCAGATCACGGTTGCAGGCCGCGTCCAGCAGGATGCCGTGAACCAGAACGATCGGCGGCGCGTCCGCCTCGCCGTGCTCCTCGTAGGCCAGCCGAAAGCCCTCGTAGGGGCAGTAGCGGCATTCCACCCGCCCGGGTTTCTGCCGCCCGGCACGCGACGACGGGAAGGGCAGAACCGAACTCATCCGGCCTGATTCTGGAACTTCTGGACCCGATCGACGTACTGCTGCATGGCATCTTCCGACGACATTCCCTTGAGTTTCGCCCAGGCGTCGTACTTGAAGCGTCCGACCGGGTCCAGCATGCCCGGGCGCTTGCCGGACACGTCACCATCCTTGGCCTGACGGAACAGCGCGTACATCTGCAGCTTGTCTTCGTTCGACGGCTTCAGCGGCCCATCATCGGGTGCGTTGCGCACAGCTTCGACAGCGGCCTCGAAGGCGGCTTGGATGTCGGACATGGCAGGGCTCCTTGTCTTGTTATGAGGATCGTTCGAGAATACCAGTGCGCCGCGGCCCGGTCATCCGGCACGCGCCGGCGCCCGGCAGCGCGGCGGGGGATCAGGAGGGAGAGCATGATGAGGCTGAATTTGCTGGGTCGGGTCCGGACAGCCCGCGGCGCCATGCGCGCGCCATGACGCTGGAGCCCTGGCAACACAGTGAGGCGGTGTTCTCGCCCTGCCGCCGTTACCGCTACCGCCTCTGGCGGGTCTGGGGCCAGCGCCGGCGTCAGCGGACCCTGTGCATGGTGATGCTGAATCCGTCCACGGCCGACGAGCACCGCAACGACCCCACGGTGGAGCGCTGCTGCCGTCGCGCCCGCATGTGGGGCTACGATCGCATCGAGGTGGTCAATATTTTTGCCCTGCGCAGCACCGACCCCAAGGGCCTGTATGGCGTTGAAGACCCGGTCGGCCGCGACAATGATCAGGCCATTCTGGAAGCTGCCCGGCATGCCGATCTGACCGTCGCCGCCTGGGGCAATCACGGGCGTCTGGGTGGTCGCGGCGACGAGGTGCTCGCGCTGCTTCGCGAGGCCGGCGTGGCCCCCCATGCGCTGGACGTGTCCAAGGCCGGTGAGCCCGTCCACCCGCTGTACCAGTCCTACGACAAGCTGCCCCAGCCGCTATGAGCACCACCCTGCCGGCGGTATGGATGCGCGGTGGCACCAGCAAGGGCCTTTTCTTCCGCCGTCAGGACCTGCCGGCGGATCGTGCCCGTTGGGACAACCTGTTCCTAGCGGCTCTGGGCAGCCCCGACCCCTTCGGAAATCAGCTCGATGGCCTCGGGGGCGCCACTGCCGCCACTAGCAAGGTGGCGGTGGTCGGTCCGTCCAGCCGGGAGGACTGCGATGTGGATTTCCACGTGGCCCGGGTCGGGATCAGCGAAGGACTGATCGATGTCAGCGAGAGCTGCAGCAATCTCGCGGCGGCGGTCGGGCCTTTCGCGATACACAGCGGTCTGCTGCGCGGCCAGGGGGACGAGATGACCGTGCGCGTCTGGCAGGAGAACGTGGACCGCCGGGTCGACGTGCGCGTGCCGCTCAGCGGCGGTCAGGTCCGGGAGTCCGGTCATTGCCATATCGACGGGGTGCGCGGCTCCGGTGCGGCCATCCAGGTCGACCACCTGTTGCCGGGCGGTGGTGATGGGGGCCTCGTCCTACCTACCGCCAGGCCCTGCCAGATCCTGGTCGGGGCAAGCGGGAAACGCTATGACGCGAGCCTGGTGGATGCCGGTTCGCCCACGCTGTTCGTGCTTGCCGAGGCCTTTCGCCTGCAGGGCAGCGAAGGCCCGGAGGAACTGGCCACCCGGGCCGGTCTGCTGACCGAGCTGGAAAGCCTGCGTCAGGCAGCGGTCCGGGAAGCGGGCATGGACAGCGCGGGCAAACGCGTCGCGCCGTTGCGAATTGCCCTGCTGGGGCCAGCTCAGGATTACCCGACCCCCCGCGGCAACTGGGTCTGGGCCGAGGGCATCGACCTGACCACCCGGCTTTTCCGTCAGGGCAAGCCGGCGCTGGCCTATGCCGACGGCGCCGCGTTGGCCCTGGCCGTGGCGGCGCAGATCCCTGGCACGCTGGTCCGGCAGCTCGCGCAGCCGACCGGTCCGTCGGTCGCCTTCGGTCACGCCAGTGGCCTGATGCGGGTCAGCGCCCGGGTGCGGGAAACGGAGACCGGCTGGGTCGCCGACAGTGCGGGTATGCAGCGCACTGCGCGTCGCCTGATGGCGGGGCGGGTGTTTCTGCCAGAAGGCCTCGACGACGACCTGGAGGACTAGGGGCGAACCCCGACAAGCCGGTTGTTTAGACCCCGGGTCTGCGGTTGCTTGCGGACGGCCTCGACCCCTGGGGCTCAAAGCCCGCCGGGGGCGGTAGCGGCGGAAGCACCCTGGGCCACCCACTCGTGGATGCTGCGTATCCGGCAACTGCTGGCACTGAGTGCCGAATCGGGCAGCCCGGGGAAGTAGCGCTGCACCATGATGCTGTCGCCCGGGCTCAGGCAGCTGCTGTGACCGCGCAGCGACAGGGCGCGGGCGTAGGCCAGATCATGGCAGTAGCCATGGGTCCTCACCAGGTAGCGCTGGCGGGAGCCGCGGTGGACGATGACGCTACTGTCCGTGGTGTCGCTGAAACCGTCTATGGAGCGGGCGAAACACAGCTGGGGTACCACCGCACCCTGTGCATAGTGAACTTCATCGCCGATCTGTGGCCGGGTGAGGCTGCTGCTGGAGCAGGCGCCCAGCAGGCCGGCAAGGGCGAGCGCGGTGAGGGCGGAGGCTTGCGGCATGGTCCAACTCCTGTCGACGGACATCGGGGCCGTCATGACCAACGGCGAATGGCCCGACGGGTTGACAGGCTAACGGGATTCCCGCCAGTTCGCATGCCGTGACCAGAAGTCGACGCTGGCGAGGTAGGCCTCGCGATCCAGTGGCACGCCCGAGCCGCCCTCCTCCACACCGAGCGCATTACGCAGCATCGTGATCGGTGCCAGCGGGGTTTCCTTCGGCTCCAGCGTGGCCAGGCAGCCGACCACGCCCCAGTCGGCAGAGATCCGCACACCCTCTTTCGCGAGCTGTTCGCGGTCATAGAGGATGACGAGCAGGTACTCGGCTGGCGGGGCATCCACCCCTTCAAACCAGCGGTTCAGCACAGGCAGCTCGTCCGGGGTGCGGGCCTCGTAATCGGAGCGCAGCAGATGGCCGTTATCCTCGGTGATGGGGATGGCCGCGCAGCGGGTGCTGGTCCAGTTCCGATGCACATGCAGCTTGCAGAAAGGGGCATAGCCGTCGAGTACCTGGAGCGGCGGCTGCGCGTTGATGTAGGTCTCGAACTCTTCCGGGCCCGTGCCGGTGATGGCATTGCGCCGGCCGTCGGTGGGGAACAGGCGGCGGCGGGCGAAATCGGTCAGCACGATGTTCATGCCGGGGCACTTTACCGATTGCGGGCCGACGCTGCACGGTTGCGCGCAAGCGGTCAAGCGGCGACTGCGCTATCGTAGGCGCCCCCGTTTTCGTCGAACATTCGGCACCGTGGGTTGCCGGGTGCGGCGTCAGGAGCAAGGCATGAGCACAGATCAACCGGAAATCCGCGGTTTCGCCCGACTGGGCAACCGCAGCCTGACCAAGGGTACCGCCTTCACCGAAGCCGAACGCGACCGTTACGGGCTGCGCGGTCTGTTGCCGCCTCAGGTGCTCACCATGGAGCGCCAGATCGAACGTCTCCTGGAAAATCTCCGGCGCAAGTCCAGCGACATCGAGAAATACATCTTCCTGTCGGCGCTGCAGAACCGCAACGAGCGGCTTTACTACCGTCTGGTGATCGATCACATGCACGAGATCATGCCGATCATCTATACGCCGACGGTGGGCCAGGCGTGCAAGGAATTCGCCCACATTTTCCGCGAGCCCCGCGGGCTCTACGTGACCGACCGTGACCGCGGCAGGGTCGCCGAACTGATCGCCAACTGGCCGGCCAGGGAAGTCAGCACCATCGTCATCACCGATGGCGGGCGTATCCTCGGTCTGGGAGACCTGGGTACCAACGGCATGGGCATTCCGGTCGGCAAGCTGGCCCTGTACACCGCCTGTGCCGGAATCGACCCGACCCGTTGTCTGCCGGTGATGTTCGATGTCGGCACGAACAATGAGGAATTGCTCAAGGACCCGCTCTACCTCGGCCTGCGCCAGCCGCGGATCGATGCCGCAGCCTACGACGAGCTGATGCAGGAATTCATTGAAGCGGTCACGGCTCGCTATCCCGGGGCCCTGATCCAGTTCGAGGATTTTCAGACGCCGACGGCCTACCGCCTGCTGGAGCGTTACCGCGACAGGGTGCTCTGCTTCAATGACGACATCCAGGGCACGGCCGCCGTGTCACTGTCGGGCCTTTTCGCGGCTGCGCGGGCGCGAGGCACCACGCTGAGCGAACTCAAGGTGCTGTTCCTCGGGGCGGGCTCGGCGGCCACCGGCATCGGCGATCTGATCGTCAAGGCCATGATGGCCGATGGCCTGGATCGGGATACCGCCCGCCGTCAGGTCTGGTTCGTCGACCGCGACGGCCTCGTGGTGGCTGGCCGGGACGAGCTGGAATCGCACAAACGGCCCTTCGCCCATGAGCATCCGGCTCTGGACTTCAAGGGCGCGCTGGACACCCTCAAACCCAATGTGCTGATCGGCGCAACAGGCTCGCCCAACACCTTCACGGAGGATGTGGTGCGTGCCATGGCCGCCTGCAATGAGCAGCCGGTGATCTTCGCCCTGTCCAACCCCACCTCCCGCGCCGAATGTACGGCCGAGCAGGCGTACCACTGGTCCGGTGGCCGCGCTCTTTTTGCCAGCGGCAGCCCCTTTGACCCGGTTCAGATCGGGGACCGCGAGCTGCGTCCGGCCCAGGGCAACAATGCCTACATTTTCCCGGGCGTGGGGCTGGGCGCGCTGGCCGCCGGCGCCCGCAGCATCAGTGACGAGATGTTCCTGGTCGCGGCCAGAAGCCTGGCCGAACTGGTCACCGAGGAAGACCTGGCCGCCGGCGCCCTGTACCCCAACCTCACCCACATTCGCGACGTGTCGCTGCAGATCGGCGTCGCGGTGGCCGAGGAGGCCTGGGCTTCGGGCCTGGCCACGACAGCGCGGCCGGATGATGTGCGCGAGGCCATCGCGCAGGGCATGTACAACCCCTACTACTGAATGGACGCCAGGTTGGTCAGCCCAGGATCAGCGCGGCGCCCAGCAGGATCGGCGTGAGCACGGCGTTGACCACGTTCGCCGCCAGGTAGGCGGGTCGGGCGCCGATCCGGTCGCCCAGCCGACGGGCGCCCTGCCAGCTGTAAATGGCCAGCGGCAGGGTTGTCAGTGCGATCAGGCTCAGGCTGGGAAAGTATCCCAGCGCGACGGCGCCGAGGATCACCGCTGGCACCCCCGAGGCGAACACAGCGTAGGTCGCCGACGCGGCTTTGGTCCCGTATCGGATGGACAGATGACGGCGGCCGGCGTCACGGTCGGCCTGGATGTCGGGCAATTGGTTCAGCAACAGCAGATTGCTGGCCAGGAACAGGGCGACCGCGCCCGCCAGCCAGGCGCTGATCGCATATGACCCGGTCAGGGCGTAGTGGGTGCCACCGATCATCAGCGGGCCGAAGCCCAGACCGGGTGCCAGCAGGCAGGCCAGCGCGCTGCGGTTCAGCCAGGGGGTGTAAAGCAGGATCAGCAGCAGGCCCGCACAACCCAGCGGCGCCAGGCCCCAGCCGCGCAGGTGAATGAAATACAGCCCGATCAGGGCGGTGAGCAGAAGACAGAGCCAGGCCGTGGCCAGCACCGCCGCGGCCATTTCCGGGTGGGCCCGCAGGGCGCCGCTGCCGCCGCTGAACGGGGTGCGCAGGGTGTGCAGGTCCAGGCCGCTTTTCAGGTCGAAATACTCGTTGAACATGTTGACGCTGACATGGGCCAGCAGCGCGCCCAGCAGGACCATCGTCAGCCCGGCCGGGTCGAGGCGCTGGCCCACTGCCACCACCGTCGCCGCGCCCAGAAAGACGCAGGCCGGCGTCAGAATGAGAAACGGACCACGCATGGTCTGCACGACAGTGCTGCGGCTCACGGTGACTCCACAGAGGGACGCCGACGATCAGCATGGCCTGCGGCTTCCCTTGACGACTTGACCGAGATCAAGCGCCGTTTTCCAGCCGGGTCACTGACTCGCCCCGCGCAGACCCGCGATTCGGGGCGCAGGCACAAAAAAGCCGGGCCACCCGTGAGGGTGACCCGGCCCCGAACATCGGCGTCGCAGATTAGGCGCCGATCAGGCTCTGTCCGCAGACCCGGATCACGTTGCCGCTGATGCCCGCGGCGCCCGGAGTGGACA
>JBFKIN010000139.1:0-6856 GCA_041632255.1 Oceanococcus sp.
GCGCGGATGATCAGTGATCCGGGCACCGCCGGGCGACCAATGCGGACCCGCTGGCTTTCCCGTTCAGCTGCCGGCCGATATCCCTTGGGCTTCGACCTCCTGACGGTGGAGCCTCAGGCAATCCAGAAACCGTGTTCTTGCGTAAGAAGGAGCGAATGTGCGCACAGCGTGACTGACCCGACCACGAGACCCGCTCGAATGCGAAATATGCCCCCGATTTTCCGGAAGCCGGCCGCCCCACAATCAAGGCGAACGACCCGGACATGATCACTGCCTTCTCCAGCGGCTTGTTGGCGACGGACGCTTGCCCCTATGATCGCGGACCGATTCCGGCGCACCCAGCGATCAGGACAGTCCGCGTGGCCGACACTGCCGATACCGACAACCAGCCCGACTGGGCCGCCTGTGTGGCACGGGTCGCCGAGCAGCGTTGTCGCGACAGCTTCATGCAGCTGTTCGACCACTATGCCCCCCGGCTCAACAGCTACCTGCGGCAGCAGGGGGCATCGGCGGAGCTGGCCGAGGAACTGGCGCAGGAGGCCCTGCTCAGCCTGTGGCGCAAGGCAGCTCTCTACAATCCGGAGAAGGCACAGGTCAGCACCTGGCTGTTCCGGATCGCCCGCAACCTGATGATCGACCAGTTACGCCGGGAGCGCGGGATCGCCTACGACTCTGCTGAAGCAGCGGACGAACCGGTCATGGAAGATGAGGCGCCCGACGCAACGGATGCCGAAACCCTGCGCCGCAAGATCGCCACACTCCCCCAGGAACAGCTCACCCTGGTTTACAAGAATTTTTTCGAGGGCAAGAGCCACGCGGAAATCGCCACCGAGACCGGCCAGCCGCTGGGTTCGGTGAAGTCCCGCTTGCGCGCCGCATTGCAGCGCCTGCGTGGGCAGCTCGAAGCCGAGGTTCATTGAACATGATCCATCATCATCCCGAAGACGCCACCCTGATCTCCCACGCTGCCGGCGCCCTGCCGGCCGCCATGGCGCTGGTCGTCGGCTGTCACCTCGAGTCCTGCACGCGCTGCAGGCGCGTCGTGGCGCAGGCCGAGTCCATCGGTGGCGCCCTCATCGACAGCCTGGAACCGCAAGCACTGAAACCGCAGGCCCGACGCAGCATTCTGGAGCGGCTGGATGTGCCCGAGCCGACCGGTGTCTCCCCGCAGCCCGCCGACCTGTCGGATTTACCGAACCCGCAACTCCCGAAAAAACTGCGCCAGCTGCTCGGGACGCAAGCACTGGAACAGCAGCGCTGGCGCAGTGCCGGACCGGGCGTGCGGCTGCTGAAGCTGGATTGTGGCGAAGGATCGGCGATGCTGATGGACATCGCGCCCAACTACAGGGTGCCGGTGCACAGCCATCGCGGCACGGAACTCACACTGATCCTGGACGGCGCCTATGACGATGCGCTGGGGCACTTCGCCCCGGGGGATGTGGCTGACCTCGACCACCAGATCGAACACCAGCCCGCCGCCGGCCCGCAGGGCTGCCTGTGCCTGGCAGGCCTGGACGCCCCCGTCCGCTACAAGGCTCTGCTGCCCCGGTTGCTGCAGCCGCTGTTCGGACTGTAGCGCCCCGGGGCAGCCCTCAGGACAGGACCGCAAGCACGCTCTGGTCAACGACGTCAGAAATGTCAGACCGGCGTCGGCGAATGTGCGGCCGATCGACGGCGACACAGAAGGCTGGCGAGACACAGCAGCAGCGCGGCCGGCAGTGCGCCGGATGCCCCGGACACTTTCGGACCGGGCGCGACGGGCCCCGGCTCGCCGCTCCCCACGCGCAGGGTGAGACCGGCGTCGGCGAAGGATTCCCAAGGCGTCGGATTCGGGTAGGCGATGCTGGCCAGCGGTGCGTCTCCGTAGATCAGACGCACGTCAGGCGCCAGATCACCCGCGATGATGACGCGTAGCCGGGTCCCCGCACGGGCGGTCTCCGACGGCAGGGACAGCAGGCTTTCCGCGCGGATCGTGGCCGGGGTCACACCCGCCCAGTTCCAGACCTCGAAAGCGTCGACCGACGCGAGAAGCCGTGACTCCCCGTCGGCACCAAGCTCTTCAAGACTCAGTACGCCGATGGTGGCGTCAACCAGTTCATCGCTGAGCGTCGTGCTGCCGTCTCGCAGTGCAGAGAAATACACGACCAGGCGTGCGAGACCGCCAATGGGCAGGTCCGTCGTCAGGCGCGCGGTGACGAAGGTGGCCGCGGAGGTCGCCTCATCGGTCACCGGCCCCTCCCGCTTCAAATGATGCTCAGCCTGCGATCCCATCAAGCCGCTGCGGCAGTACGAGCCCCGCGCGCTACCGGTCAGCAGGCCTCGGGCGAAACCTGCTTCGACCTCACAGCCTTCGGGGCTGAGCAGACCCGCGCCGGGGATACTCAGATCCGGCGTAAAAGAAAAATGCGGCCCGGCCTGTGCGGTCATTGTCACCGCCGACAGCAGGGCGCCCGAGAGAAGAATGGAAGAGCCCATGTTCATGGCAAGTCATCTCTGTCGAACACGCGGCTGCGTGCGGGCAGGATGGTGATGCCGAACGCGCGAAAAGTCCTTACCCAGTTGCGAATTCGCGGGCCCGGGCGTCGCCGGTCAAGGACACTGAGGGCGCGTCCTGTCCGCTCACGCTGGCCACCCGCTGGACAACGGCAGCGGCGCTTGAGAGGGACCGCTGCGCCGCCGCCCTGAAGCCCATTCCCAGGCAAATGGCGCCGAGCAACCGGTGCAGCTCGCTCGCCCGCTGCGGGTGGTCTGCGTAGCGTTGATCGATCTGCCCGGCAATGATGGCCAGCAGTTCTTCCACATCCTTGTCCGGCGCATCGACGTGCAGCTGGACGGGCCCGACAAGTGCATAGCCGTAACCATGCAAGGTGCGGATGGTGCCAGCGGCTGGCTGGCCGATCGCGGCGCGCAGCACGGCCATGGCCTTCGTCAGGTTCGTCTCTCCGACAAAGCGCCCGGGCCAGAGCGCCGCAAACAGCGCATCCTTGCTGACCCGCTCACCGGCGTGCCGCAACAGGTAAAGCAGGAGCTGGGCGGGCTTGCGCTCCAGCTCGACCGGCCGACCCCGAACGCTCAGCTGCAAAGCTTGCTCGTCCAGGGCACAGTCCGAGAACATCCAGATGTGGCGGACGCCGGCATTTCCATTGATCGCAGACATTGACATGCCTCCGGCGGGAACCCGGTCCCGCAATCCCGGGACGATTCTGCAGCAAGCCGAAAATCTTGAACAGATGCCGCGCCGATGCTGATCAGGCGCCCTGCCCCCGCCGGGGCAGTCGGGGTTCAGAACCGGTAATTCAGGCTCAGGTCCAGCTGCCGCGGGGCGATCGCACGACCGAAATGGGCACCGCTCAGGGTCGGGATGTCACTGCTGCTGTCCAGGGCATGCTTGTCGCTCAGGTTGCGCAGCAGGGCCTGGACCGACCAGCCGGATTCGCTGCCCAGACGCAGCCGGGCGTTGTAGGTGGTGTAGGCGCTCTGGCGGTCGATCGGATCCTGATCGGGCTGCAGCAACTGGTCATCGGTGAACAGCACATCGAAGCCGGCCAGCAGCGTCCAGGGCAACCGCGGCAGCGCGTACTCGTAGTTGAGGCTGAAGCTGGATTTCCAGTAGGGCGCGAAAGACAGGCGCCCGCCGGTCAGGTCACAGGGCGTGTCCTCGCCGGCCGGACAGGGTCCGTTGGCGTAATCGGTGAAACGGGCATCCAGATAGGCCACCGACCAGTGGCCGGAGAAGCCGCGGCCGGCGAGGAAGGCCGTGTCCAGCTCCACGCCCTGGGACACGGCGCCCGCCGCATTCGAGATCCGGCTGACATTGCCTTCGAAAATGGTCAGCTGCAGGTCCTCGAACTCGGTGCGGAACACGGCCAGATTGGCCGTGGCCTGACCGCCCAGCAGACGGGCCTTGAAGCCTGCCTCGTAGGTGATGGAAGTCTCCGGCTCGACCTCGGCGATCTCGGCGCGCACGGCCGAACCGCTGTAACCGCCGCCCTTGAAGCCCTCGGCGATGCTGACATAGCTGGTCCAGGCCTCATCCGGCATCCAGCGCAGGGCCAGCTTGGCGCTGATGTCATCGTCACGCCGGCGGTCGATCAGCTGGTATTCCTCGGCCGTGACCAGCTGGGTGAAGATGGGCCCATCGGCATCGGTGCCGGCGGTGAACAGCTCCAGCACCTGGTCGACCGTCTTCTCCTCCCGCGACAGGCGCAGGCCGCCGGTCAGTGACAGGCTCGCCGTGGCGTGCCAGGTGGCCTGGCCATAGACCGCCAGGCTGCGACCGTCCTGAAAGCCGTTGATCAGCAGCCGCTCGCCCGGCTCGGACTCGGTGCTTCCGCCTGGCAGCACATCCGGCAGGCCGGACAGCAAGGCGGCTTCGCTGAGCAGTTCGAAGGGCTCGGGGGCAGCGTCGATGATGACCTGGATCGCGGTGCTGCTCTCGGCCACGTAGGCGCCGACCACGTAATCCAGCCGGCCGCCGGCCAGGCCGAAGGGAGAGACGATCTTGATCTCCTGGCTGATCTGCTCGTAGTCCTCGCCATTGAGGAAGAACAGCAAGGGGATGGGCGAGAAATCGAGATCCGTGCGCGACACTTCCTCGATCTCGCTGAAGGCGGTGGTCAGGGTCACATCGTGCGACCACAGATCGGCATTCAGGCGCAGATCGTACTTGCCGCCGTCCTGCGTGGTTTCGGCCGGAAAGTTCTGCGAGCTGCGCTCGTCGCTGGGGTCCATCTCGACCTCGGGGTCGTAGGCCTGCATCAGGGCGAACTGCTCGTCGGTGGCGGTCTGGATCTGGAAGCTGCCCAGCGTGAACAGTTGATCCGTGCGCGAGGCAGACAGGGTCAGGTTCAGCCAGTCCAGCGCATCCCAGCGCAGTTGCAGGCGCCCGGCCTGGGCGTCCTTGCCACCCTCATCCCGCTTCAGCGTCGTATTGAACACCGGGCCCTCGCGCTGCTCGTCCAGCACGGCCAGGCGCAGGGCCAGGGTGTCGCCCAGCGGCAGATTGCCGGCCAGGCTGAGCTTGCGCAGGCCCTCGTCGCCGACCGCCGCGCTGCCGCTCAGGTCAAAGTGAGGTCCGGGCTGCACCGAGCGGATGCTGATCGCGCCGGAAATCGTGTTCTTGCCGAACAGCGTGCCCTGGGGACCGCGCAGGATCTCCACGCTGGCCACATCCAGGAAGGCGGCATCGAGAAAAGCCAGACGACCGACATAGACGCCATCGAGGAACAGCCCGGCCGAATGCTCGAAACCCTTGTCAAAAGGCGAGCCCAGCCCGCGCACGCGCAGGCTGGTAAAGGGCGGGTGGCTGTAGACGCTCAGATTGGGCGTGAACTCGGCCACATCGGCCAGATCGCTCATGTTGGCGTCCTGCATCCGCTGGGCATCCAGCGCGACGACGGAGATGGGCACCTCCTGCAGGCTCTCTTCGCGGCGCTGGGCGGTGACCACGATCTCCTCGAGCACGCGGTCGTTGCCGGATTGCGCGCCGGCACCGCCGGGCAGGCTTGCGGCAAGGCAGGCGCCAAGCGCCAGGCTGGTGAAACGGTCTCGGGACAACGGCATGTTCAGGAACTTCTCTTGGGAGGGCGCGGTACCAGCACCGGGGTCGAGTCGCGGTAACGCAGATAGTCGGGATCATCACCCCAGCGCGCATCCGAGCGCTGTTCGAGTAGCGGCACGCCGCTGACCCGGGTGATCAGCAGGAAAACGAACAGCGGCGAGATCAGCCCCAGCCATTGCCAACCGGCGAAGCTGGGTGCGGCGATGATGGCGATACCGGCCCACAGCAGGATTTCGCCAAAGTAATTCGGGTGGCGTGACCAGGCCCAGAGGCCCGCGTCGATGAATCGTCCCGCATTCTCTGGCCTGCTGTTGAAGCGGGATTTCTGTGTATCGGCAATGACTTCGATGACGAAGCCGCCGAGCCAGACCAGCGCACCGATAGCGGCCCACAGGCCGAGGGAAGGGCCGCTGCTGGTCATGGCGATCAGCGCGGCCAGCAGCGTGGTAAACACCCACAGACCCTGCAGGGTCCACGCCACCAGGAAGCGCGACCAGCGCTGTTTGATTTCATCGAAGCGGCCGTCCTTGCCGCTGCGCTTGACCCGCCGGAACAGGAACGACCCCAGCCTCAGCGCCCACAGCGCGATCAGGCCCGCCAGCAACCAGGCGCGCGGCGCGGTGGCGGCGCCCTCGCTGGGCCAGACCGCCAGCGTGATCAGCAGGAGGTAGGTCAGACTTCCAGTCAGGTCGTAGTAGTGTTCGGTCTGGGCCAGATAGGACGGCAGCCAGACCACCCACTGGATGACAAAGGCCGTGATGGCCAGAGCCGGCAACATGGGCAGACCGAACAACTGGCGCTGACCGCTGTCGGTCAGCCAGGCCAGTCCGAGGCCGAGGCCTACGGCAACGGCGACAATCGCAAGTGAGATGAGATGACGTTTCATGATCTTGGATCAGTGTGAGGGCCGGCCCTTCAGTGTGCCGGCAAACCGTTGTGGCTTGGGCTGCGACCCGGCTTTCAGTTGTCCGCGGCCAGCAGTCCCCGGCCCCGCAACCAGGCGCGCAGGGCCTCCACCCTGTCCCGGTTGACGCCGAAGTCGTAGTAGCCGATGCGGGCGCTGGAGCGCACATCGACGCGCCGGCCGCCGGGTTCTCGTAGCAGTTCGAGATCATCGATGTACACCCCCATGGGGCTGGTGACCTCCGCATGCAGATACCGGGCCTGTGCCGACACGATCTCGGTCCGGGGCAGTTCACGCACGGCCTCCCGCACTTCGTCCCAGGTCTGCTCGCCAGCGTCACGCAAGGTCAGCGGGGGCACCCGCTTTTCCGGCTGTTCCGCCTGGCTGGACAC